>JAGCLR010000320.1 GCA_017646885.1 Methanobrevibacter sp.
ATACTTGGAATATGTAGAAGAGCGAGGAGCCAAATGAGCTTCATATCCGTCTGGGAGTTTCATAGCAACACCCAAATGAATAAGAGCAAATTCACCCTTCTTAATTGTGTAATCGTAAGCTGCACGAAGGTCAATCCAGTCGCCCTTGTCAATCTTCTGCAACTTTTCAATCGTATCATTCAAATACTGTACTGTAATAACTTTTGTCATATTATCCTTTATTCAATAATAATTTCAAAATTTTCGGTATTCAAGTATTTCTTTGCGATTTCAACCACCTTTTCAAAGGTCAACTTCTTATAGGCATTACCAATCTGAATTTTACCCTTGTTGATGATTTTATCTACATTTGCGTACTTGAAAATCTTATCGTGTTCGCGGTCAACTTCAATCTTACAAATCATATCTTCAAAACGCTTCTTATCCAGATGCTTTTCAATGTCATCAAAGAAGAACTTGAAAGCGTCCACAAGATTATCCTTATTTTCCTTGTCAGTTGTAGCACCAAAGGTTGGATAAGCGTAAGAAATGAATTTAATTGTGCCACCAGATACACCATAAGTCAAATGGCGGACTTCACGAATTTCGTGGGTCATTGGTGATTCAAGTCCATTCACAAGCATATTTATTGCGATAGCGAGTGCTGGATAATCGGCCTTACTTACTGCCTTCTTGGAAAGGAAAGAAACATCGCACTTTTGGTTTTCAGGTGTTGGTTCAAGTGGGAGCTTCCAATCCTTCTTATACTTTGGCTTCATTGGTTGAACAACATATTCTTCCTGCATTGGGATAGCAGAGAAATCAGTCTTTGTCGGACCAACTTCAACAATCTTTGCTGGCTTACGCATGTGCTTTTCGTAATAAGCCTGCATATCTTCGTAGGTAAATGCTTCAATGTCTTCACGCTTGCCAATCGGAGAGTAGAAACCAAACTTCTGTCTTACTGTGTTTTCGGAATTTGCTGGTTCATTGAAGCAATCCATATATTCTTGAAGCACAATCTTCTTTTCTGCTTCAAATCGTTCCTTGCTCATTTTCAAACCACCAGTTAGTTTGTTCACAAGTCTACGCTTCCATTCAGGAGTGAAATACTTATCCAAACCAGTGAAATAAACCTTAACAACATCATAACCAGTACAAGCATTCCATTCAACATTGTACTTTGCCAATTCAGGATATTCGTCTTTAAAAGTTTCGCATACCAAATGTTCCATCAGGTGAGAAATGCCCTTCTGTCCTTCCTGGTCAAATAAGCCGCCCATATTATAAGCGATGGTGAGATTTGTCATTTTGATACTTGTTTTAGTGTAATAGTAAGCCATATTCTGGTCTCCTTATTTCATAGTGTTAATAAAATCAGTTGCTTTATCCATAAACGCACCTAGACCTTCTCCAATAATGAAATTGAAAAATTCTCTAGCATCAAATGGTTGTTTCTCAAAGTCTTCAATTATATTCTTGACCTGAGATTTATATTCTTCAGGAATACATCTAAATGAAATGAGTTTTGTGTTTCTGTCAAATGATTCTTGAAGCATATTGAGTGATAACCATTCATTCAAACCCTCACTATAAATTTTAGCGAAGGTTTTCGTACCAACACCTTTCTTTAATGAAGGAATGTTATCACCACGGTCGCCCAAAACAATCTTTTCCATTAGTGCGGCTTCAGGATTCATAACTTGTATGTATTCTTCCTTAATCGGGTCCCACTGATGGAAATTTTTGTAAGCGTGAAGTTGGTAGAAATCTTTATCTGTTGAAACTAATGTTATATCCCAATTAGGTTCGTTCATTACAGTTAGGGCAATCAAATCATCTGCCTCTAAATGTGGAACAGTCAAGAACTGAGAGTTCTTCATACATTTCTCAAGTCCTTCAATAAATTTTTCGTTAATTGGGAAAAACGAATTAAAGTCAATAACTGACGATTCTCTAGCAGCGGCACGATTACCCTTGTAATCTGCGTAGATAGATTTTCGCCAGTTACCATCGTGTGATTCTCGGCAGAAAATAATTCTGTCCGGTTGAAATGTTCTTGCCAGTTTACGAATACTCATAAGCATCCCGACTTTATATTCAGAGTAAGATATGTCAGTTGGGTCAGGAATTTGAGCGAACAGATGTCGCATACTCAGATTATGAAGGTCCACCAAAAGAACCTTTTCCTTCGTAGTTTTCTGTTCATCAATAAATTCTTCTATCATTCAAAATCCTTTTTCATACTTTCGTATTTTGTAACTTCTTTTTGGATAACACCTGACAACAAATTTTCTACAATGTAGTCAATGTGATTCTCACTAACATTATAGTAATCTAAGGTGTATGTGTCAATAGTTGATGCTATATATTCTTTTCCAGGAGAACTTGTGTTTTTACCTGGAGTAACAACTTTGGGAAAAGACAATACCATCTTGTCAGTTTCTTTATTATATCTAAGTATTGGTACAGAAAGAGCTTCCATAAAAGTACCGGCAGTTTTATTGTGCATTACTAAAGCATTTTCTTTAATAATGAATGTATATTGTGGATATGAAGCTCCTAATCTATACTTCATTTTCGCAAATAAATCTTCTTTATTCATAAAAGTCACTTTCCATTTCACTCAGTCTGTATATATTTTCCATCTGCTTGCGGACTAATTCAGGACTATCAGTTAAAATAAATTTGAAGATTTCTCTTAAACATTTATGATTACTGAACAATGACAATCGCACAGTTCTTTCATTCATAATTGAATATGGGTCATCAATAGTAAAACCCATATATTCCGAAACTGAAGATAAGTTTTGAAATTCAACAACAATACTTGCTGAAACAACTTTATCTTTTCCAAAATCGTCTAAAGTATGACCGATTTCTGTATAAATGAAAGTTTTATCGTCAATGTTTATCCTTTCGTATTCTGTATTGGTATTATCTCTGACCCATTCAATCTTATGGTCAGGATACAGTTTACGCAATTCATCTACAAATGGCAACAGAAATCTACAGTCTTTCATTAGAAATCCTTAGCAATCTTTTGCTTCTTTCCAAACTCTTTAAGTTCTTTGACTCGTTTATTGAAATCAGTTCCAGTCAACCAACTGTATAAATCAGTTACATCTTGTTTGTCAGTCATATAGAATGTCTTTTCGCCATTAACAACAATGTAACTGCCTTTCATAATGTCTATTGATTCTGTATTACTTCCAACACCTGTATTCCATATAATCGGATAGCAGAATAACAATCGTGCTAGTGTATCTTTATTATCATCCCCGAAGAAAAATAAATTAACTTTGTTAATTTTATCTGGGATAATTAGGGAGTTAATGCCTGACCATTGTTTAGATGTGTCAGCTACAATTTGTTCAATCTTCATCAAAGTCCTCGTTTATATTTTTTTCTTTATCAAAAGCCTTAAAATCTTTTATGAACTTATCTACATCAAAATCGGTTAAATACTTGTAAAATGCTATAAAATCTTTTCTGTTACGGAGGACGAATTTATCTTTTCCATTTACTTCAACATAGGTAACACCATCATCTGCAAAGCTCAAACAATCACTTCTTGAAATCTTTTTGCCATCATTCGGGTGTGGATATAAGTATTCAATCTGACCACCACCTGTATCATTTAAATACAAGTTAATTGAAGTAATTTCATCTGGCAAAGTTCGTTTATAGAATGCTTCGCTATCTTCTGTTTTATAATAAATTTTTAGTTCCATAAAATCTAATATACAAAAAGAAAATGGCGATGTCAATACACCGCCATTTAAATTATTTTGTTTGTGAACTGTTATTTCTTTAGATAGTCAGCAATATATTTACTGAAGTCCAAGCATCTAAAGACCTGTGGCATAGGGTTGTCCTTATTAGGAATCTGGAACAATACCATTTCACCAATTCTAATGCTTGTGTGCTTTTCCAAGATATACTTA
>JAGCLR010000321.1 GCA_017646885.1 Methanobrevibacter sp.
AGAACAGAAGTCATTGCCGCATTCATAACAGCTTCTTCAATCGTAACATCCTTACCTTTTACATTTCCGGTGATAATGGAAATAAGTTCCTGAACCTTTGTGTATTGTTTCATAATCTGTATCCTCCTTATTTGTTTTTGTTTACTTCCTGTTTACATTATATAGTATAACACATTTTAATGAAAATGTCAAGAGGTTTCAGAAAATTTTTCGATAAAAAATTACACAAACAATAGCTTTTTGAATTACTATTGTTTGTGTATTTTTAATAATTATTTTTTTTAAGTATTGTGTTATTTGAGTTTTGAAATAGCTCTTTTAGCATTAGCAATATCATTTGCATAATTTCTTAAAAATGTAAGAATAGTATCGTATGTTTCAGCAGTTTCGACACACTCATCATAACTAATTTCACAAACTCCAGTTTCGCTTGCTTCTTTGGCGTGGTTACGCGCAAAACTCCTCTCTACTTCTAACAAAGTAATAATATCATAGATGGTTTCAAAATCTCTATAGCTAGCTTCTGTCCGTCTTGTATTACTTCTTTTTACCATAATAAATCACCTTAATTCCTTTCATATATTGTAACAAAATAATAACAGTCCCCACCAGAACTGTTATTATAGTAAAGCTGTGTTTTTTTTTGTGATATTTTATTATTAAATTTTTAATCAGATCAATTTTCTCTGTGTTTTGATTGGTCCCCAATAACAAGGTTCTTTGCAGTGAATGCGGTTACACTTCATTAAAACTATACCGTCTTTAATATGCCACTTTAATTGTCCTTCCATAAACTTTGACTTATTATATTCTCTGTCAAATTTAATAAGATTTTCAATGCAATTATCCATAGTTTCTAATTGAGTTCTTCCACAAAGTCTTTCATCGCATTTATACATGAAATCGGTTATAAGACCTGTTTCAACTACATCGACAAGAGTTGCTATTGGGTATGTTTCTTTTAGTATATTAAGATCTTCCAACCATTCTTTTTCAAGATCTGTCCCTCTTAGAATTCTAGGAACATAAAATCTAGATTCCTCTGAACCATCATAACACATGAAATATTTGAGTGTTCTATGTCTATGGAGCTGTGCGAGGCTGGCGAAGGATACCTTGTATTTGATTAAATAGTTTTCATCATAATGCTCTTTCGAATTCCAGATATTATAGTCTGTTTGCTTTGCTAGGAACTGAAAGTTTCTTGCCTTATTATCAACAATATGAGCATCATATAGATTCATCCTTGTAATACAATTATATAGATCTTTTATACATTGTAAAACCTCATTGTTAAATTTTGTTCTTTTTAGATCTAAACTAGCTCCTCCATCATCCCAGCAAGAAATATATACACTGCAAAACTGTCTAATATAACTCCACATTCTAATAGATGTGGTATATGTCATTGTGGTACTTGGTGCAAATACACTTAACATATATCTGGCATTTTCTAAAGATAGTTTCTCCCTTAACTTATTGTCAATCTCTGAATCGTAACTTTTGATAACATCTTCAAATATCTGAACCCACTTATGATAAAGTTTTTGATTTTGAGAATACTTTTCATTATCGTCGCTCATTACAGTATACCGACCACTTTTTTCAGAAGTGTTATAAAATCCAACGCTATTTAGAATCATTGCTGTCATCTTTGGGATATTTTCAAATAGAACTGTAACAAAAGAATGATCCGCAATACTATGATGCCCGGTTTCAGCAACTCTTTTGAATCTCTTTTGTGACTTTTCTGGATCTGTTACTGGTGAATCGAAAAACGGTGTATGCATATAACATACTCCTGCCATCATTCCTGAATACTGTTCAATTTCTTGAATATCTGTATCTGTTAGATTATTAGCTATATTCTGTTTTGATACTGATAGTATTTTTGCTTCCATATTACTTTCCTTTCTTGTTATCTGCGATATTTAAAAACTCACAGGCTTTTTCACAGGTTTCTTTATCCCTGAAATAGGTATGCATTAGGTTATATCTGTTATCGTAAGAAAATTTCTCTCCGTTATAAACTTTTGAAATAGTTGTTATCCAACTGCAATCATGATCTTCTTTTCCATATTTCCTCTTAAATGACTCTGGAACAAGATAGCTAAATTTCACATCGGCAAATTCTGCATTCGAACTATAGAATTTATCAACGTGCTCTAGTTGAACAAGAACTCCCTCAACCGGCCTTGAAATATATTTTTTCTGGCTACAGTAAGGACAATCTTCCTCAAAATCTTTTCCTGATGGAGACTTGAAGTGAAGTCTTCTACGATCATCACATTTATTACACTTGTCCTTTATATATTCGTAATTACCGTCAATGCACCATGCGGGTGATTGTGCGACATTGATGAAATCTTTAAATTTCATCTTTCTTGCTTTTTCTTCTACATCTTGGTTTGCCATCTTTAATTTATATTCCATGTCACGCATTCTTGAATCATATTCATTTTTCTTATCTCGGAACTCTCTAAGTTCCTCAATTTCTTTTTCAAGTCTTTCAATCTTATCTTTTATTTCTTGCTTAACTTGATCCTTCAACGATTTCTTCAAGTCATAAATCATTTCATCGAATTCAGAAGTACCATCGTCATCCCAAAAATCCTGTCCAAGATACACTTTAATCTCCTCCATTCAAATAATTTCTAAATGTCTCAGGGTGAAATAATCGAAAAGGATTACTGCTATAAATGTAATTAAACAAAGCAATTTTAAAATAAGTTCATAATGTTTAAGCTCTTTAAAATTGTCTAACCATTCAACAATGTTTGCTGAGATTATGCAAAGAACACATAGCACAATATTTACTAAGAACATAAACAGAAGAGTTATTAGGTTTGATAGATTTAATTGCATGAGTTTTTCAAGCATAGTTGTCATCTCTTTCTTGACTTAGATGAATTTATCAGAATTCCAAAAACAAGTAGAATTGCTAAAGGCCAAAATTTCACAAATATTCCAAGAACAACAATGAAAATAACCAATGGTAAATAGTGACTTTTCATTTTTCATCTTCCTATCAAAGTAAAAATATAGATTTCGCTTTTTGGATTTATTGCTCTTATAATTTTAAGAATCTCATGAAGTGTTGAACCGCTTGTGTTTATGTCATCAATAATCAATATTTTCCCGTTTTGAATAGCTTTAATTGTTTCTTCTGCTTCTTTACTTATGTTCAAATAATTCTGAATATATTTTCTGTATTTGTATTTCACAGAATCCGCAATCGAAAAATAAGTAAGATTATGTATTTTCGGCATTAAAGCATTTTCAATATAATTATGAATTTGATTATATTGGTTATCACCAATTTCACCTTCATAATCGTTATTAAATTTTTCCCAGTTAAAATCTACATCTCTTGGTAATGACTTAACTAATTCAAAAGATCTCTTTTTACATTCATTGGATATAAATTCATGAACCTCTCTGACAAGTGTTTTCATTAGATTTGTTCTGCCAGATCTAGGACTCAACATAATATCAAAATTCATAAGATTAGCTCTTTTATCAAAAAATCTAAGAGGTTTATCTATAAATTTTATTAAAGTAGATTCATCTATTCCATCATTATCTAAATTCTTCAACCAGTGAATTATTGTTGTCCTATCTTTTCTACTTGCATTGTTATTAAATGTATATCCAAAATAGTAAACATTTCCACCAAATTCAGATTCATAAATATCCGGAGAAAGAATATTCATAACATCATTCGGGCTGTCCTTATCTGAATTATAAACTACTTTGTCATTTTCTATGGATAACCCGTCATATAAAAGTTTTATCATTATAATCTCACCTTCTTTATAAATATAAAACCCACCTAAAAGGTAGTGGACTTTTAGGTGGGTTTATTTATAATAATACCGGGAATCCCGATAAATATTATTGAATTATTGTATAAAGCCACTACTCTTTACATTTACATTATAACATATTATTCTATGAATGTCAATAGTAACTTATTACAAATTATATTAAGATGATGTACTTATTATTCATAACTATCAAACAAAATCTTGATATATTTTAGAACCGGTAGCTCCTGTTTGTCCTTGGTACTTTCCTTTATATGGATTTTTTGCACTATAATCCATCTGTGCGAAAACTAACTGACCAACTCTTGTTCCTGATTTAATATTTATCGCCCAGTTGCTAGCATTGAACAATTCAAGTGTGATCTGTCCTTCAAATCCAGGATCCACCCAACCGGCATTTTGAATAAACAAACCAAGTCTGCCAATAGATGATCTTCCCTCTACAAATGCAGTTACATTATTTGGAAGTTTTATATATTCCTGTGTTGTTGCTAAAACAAACTGTTTAGGAAGAAGTAAATAATTATCAGTTTCTATAATAGCATACTCCACTGGTTTATCTAGCTCAATAATTCCTTCGGTAGGACAAATATCAGCACTTTTAATAACACTGAAAGAGTTTCCTATAGTAATATCTAAACTTGCTGGTTGAACGGCCTCTGGTGTTAATTTGGTTGATTTTGTAGTATCACAAAGTATGTCGCACTGTATGTATTTTTGAATTGTTCTATCAGATAGTATCATTTAGATTCCTCCATATTCATCATTCTGTCGATTCTTAATCTATCATAATGCAGCTTTGAATAAATTTCTTTAATGTCCCCAAACTTATCAAAAACCTCTTCAGCAGATGGATAAATCAAATCGTCAAACAAAATTTCAAATAGAATAGAATCATGGAACATTCCGTCCATCAACTTTGTTGTTTGCCTTAATGTTGCAACTTCGCGTCCACCGTATTTCTTGATAAACCTTCTATAAGCATTGCATACTGGATTCATTGCAAAACATTGAAACTCAATTCTACTTAGATTAAACTTATAAAATATATCATCAATAACTCTTAAAACGTCTGCAATAAATTCATAGCAATAAGAATCCTCAAAGCACATAATTCCAAACCACTTAGCGTAAGAAGAATTATCATCGTATGTATAGCAAATGTAACCAAGTATATTTTCATTTTTATCAACTGATACAAAGCATCTCTGATAATAACAATTATCTGGAAGTACAATTTCATTTTTGCCTGATGTATCATAAAAATATTTGTACTTTTCGTCATACCAAGTCTCAACTAATTTTTTATGGAGTTTATCCCTGTAAAGTTGCGCTGGCTTTAGCATCTTCAAGCTCCTCCTGTGTTATAAGTTTTTTCCATTTATACCCCTTTGCGGTATTATTGATGCCAGTACAGACTGCACTAATAGAAGATGCCGGTACGCCTGTTTGTCTACTGGCCTCAGTCATATTTGGAAATATTCTAATAACTTTCTCATCTAAAGTCATCATTGCTACTGGATAAGGTCTTCTATCCATTATTTGACGCACTGTTATCATCCTTTCCAATATTAGATCTATTGTGAAACCACTTATACAGTTCATTTTCTTTATCAAGGTGCTTCTCACATACTTGTGAACACAAATTATATATTTCCTCTTCGTCAAAGTTTTCTAGCATTTTTAGGAAAACATCCTCATCTTTTACATCGGACATTTATACCACCTCAAATTTATATTCTTGTTTGATATCTGGGTATTTCCCTTTATCCACTTTTGAAAAGAAATCAAGAACATCCCTTATAAACAGATCTCCATTCCCATATAATGCTTTATAAATAATCACAGGGGTATAAATATTTTCGTTCTTTGAGGACGCATCATTTCCTCTTCCAATGATCTGATATAGAAACATCATTGGATCATCAGTTTCTTTCAGTGTTTCTCTTTTGAAATGTTTTACAATATCCCCACATTTGAATTCTCTTTCATATCCAAGAATACTTATCTTTTCTCCAAAGTTAATGTTCACAAAGCACCCAACCTTTCTAAAACTTCTTTTATTTCTGACCAATCTTTAACTCTGAAATCGGCAGAATCACACTCTTGATTCCACGGCTGATCAAACAAAATAAAAATACAATTAGGATTCACATTTTCAATATGCTTAATATGATCATCAATCACAATATCAGCATTTACAGATGACTTATCTTTTGTTATTAAAAGTTGATCATCTGCATAAATATATGGAAAATGTTTATTTATGAATTCTAATCTAGACTGAATAGCATCATAACTTATAGAAGAAACAAATCTTATAGTATGCCCGTTTTCGCACAACATCCTGATCACTTCTTTACTTCCACAAAGAGGATCTAATGTTGCATGAAAGGCATTGTTCTTAAAAAATAGAATATTTAGAACATCTTCCGGAAGTCCTGTGGCTCTTGAAAGGGCATAGATATTAAAATCCTCTATTTCATATTTTTTATCTGTTGCTTGAATTCCATTCAAATAGTATCTAAACTTATAAATGAAATCATTTATAGTGTTATCTATATCAATGTTCACTTGCATTTATTACATACTCCTTTAATGCAGAAAGTCTCATTCTATCTACTCTCGATTCGGAGATTGACTTATCGCCCTTTACCCATTTATAGGCGTTTAAATCAATATTGCTGTTTACAACATATGGAACTCTTTTGTAACCTTGTTTTTTAAGATAGTTGTATTTAATCTTTGTGGATATTAAGGTGTATAATATATAGATTATCATGATAAAAGCCAAGAAACAAAATATGATGATTGGAACAATGTATTCAGTCCAAAATTTCATTTCAAAATATCTTTCCATCATCCCACCTCTACAATTCCATCTGGTCTTAGTTGCATAAGAGCTTTTAATTTACAGAGTGCTGAAATCGCATTCGCCGCTGTACGTTCCCAATAATTTGAGGTATCTCCCTCATTGATTTCAACTTCAAATTCTTCCTTGGTATACTTATTTTTATCTGAGTTTTTTGTAATGCTTAGAATTAAGAACTCATTTCCGTCAATTTTCTTACCGTCTTTATCAATATAAATTGCTCTTGTTTCTTTTCGTGTTCTCCAAATTCTATCAGGACTTCCAGGTTTTACTGGATCAGAATATTTACCCCTAATGCAATCAATCATCTTTGAAATAATTGGTAAACACTGTGAGGCTTCAAGTTTATTAAATTCATTTATACCGTGTGATTTACCGCAAACTTCTTTCATTGCTTCTCCGAAATATCCTGAATAATTATATGTGATGTTTAACCAAGCTTCTGTAATAGGTTTTGGATAAAATGTTTTTGTTGCTTCATCATATTCTGCCGCATATGTTCCGCCAGTAAGAAGATGTGCTTGGACTTCTAGAGTTTCATTAGTTACCGGATCTTTAAGCCTGATATCATAACTCATTTATTTTCCTCCTCAGAAACCTTCCGTCGAACATAACACATATATTCGATTTCAGGAACAAACTTCCCATCCTCCCGTCTAATACATCTTGGAAAACCAGAACCATTATTATCATAATTTGCACACTTCTTGCATTTCCAAGGGATTTCACAAGGATCAGAATAACCGTGAACAATAGGTTTAAGACCAGCCATAATAAATTACCTCCAAATAAAAAAGTTCTACAAGTACAGTATAACATATTCTCGCAAGTTTGTCAAGAGAAAAGTTACAATAAAATTTACAAAAAATCCTCCCATATTTTAGGAGGATTTTGTATGTTATGTCAATGAACTAGACATCAATATTATTGTAGGATTTAACAGCCTCCTCAACAAAAAATGTTTCTTCAACAATCTTTCCATTTACAGAAACTTGATAAACAATTTCATCTCCATCGAAGGAAACAACCGCATTTAATTTTTTGCAACCTTCACTATTTATGAAAGCTGCGAGTTCGATAACTTTTGTGTTACAAACGATGTCATTAACGGTTATAGCGTGATTCTTTTTCATAGTACGCATCCTCCATTATTTATTCCCAAACAGTCTTCTGTTTAGCACAATTATCGTAGAACTCCGGAAATTCAACATTCTCATCATATTCAACATTTCCAAGATCGAATTTACAACCACAGGCAGGACACTCACATTTTGTGAACGTATCAATATCGGATTCATCTGAAATCCAAGTCTTTAAAGTGACATCCGACTGACGAAACCATTTATTACAATCAGGACATTGAATTGCCAAATGGTTTACAGGACGTCTTCCAAATTCTACTTTAAGTTGTACTTTCTTAGACATAATTTTATCCTCCTTCATAATGGATCAGAATGTACGGTTTATGATTTTTTTTATTAGTCATTATTCAAAAATTCCATATTTAGTGTAAACCTTGTCCTTGTGTGCTTCAATATATGCTTCAAGCTGCTTAATCATTGAAATTGTGACTTTTCTGGTAATTAGAACTTTTTAGGATTTCTTAAAAATAACAGTCACTGACACTATATAAAACTTTAGGAATCCTTATACATATTAACACAGCAATATTTCTCATTGAAACCACGAACAGAAAATGTAGAATATTCCATTTCTGTTACTCGGTCAACCTCTGTAGGATTTTCATCATTTGTAGATGAAACAAGTGTATAATCGTCAAACTCTTCCGGGATTTTGTTAATAAATTCTCTAAGCTCCTTAATAGTCATAACCTTATCCTCCATTATTTCATCTGTGTTGTTTGTTTAACTTACATATATAGTATAACATATTTATAGCAAAATGTCAAGAGGTTTTTGAAAAATTTTGAATAAAAAATACCACAAAGAATATAAAATTCAATGTGGTATTTTTGTATAGTATTTACAATAATTTACCAGTCAAATTCATCTTTGATATCTTCTTCTGCTTCAGGATATTTATCAATAATTGTTTTTAGAACTTTTTGTTTAATTTTCTTTGCAATATTATCATTATAAACCTCTACTTCATTTCTATAGTAATCTATTAAAGCATCTTCTAACTCATGAAAGTCTTCAAACCAATCACCAGAAAATTTAAAATTACTAACAATTTTTCTAGCTTTTTCGGCACCAACTAAATCTGGAGACTCCTTTAGGGACTCCTTTTGTAGTTTTTTGTTTTCTTTGTCTAAGAGTTTACCAAGCTGTTCAATCATTCCCATAATAACGTCATGCTGCTGCTTATCGGTAAACTCATTCCACGCGTTTCCGAAGAACTCTTTTGCAATAGCTTCTGCTTTTTTAACTAATGTTTTTGATTCTTCACTCCAGTTATCTGGAAGTTCTACTTTTTCTGAAATATACTTCAACCTCATAATAAATCACCTGCTTATTTAATAGTAGAATCTAACCATTCAATATCTTCAGGAGTATTCATCTTAGTATCCTTATACCAATCTGACAAGGTGTACTTTCCTGCTTTCCAATCTGGGTCCATATCCAAATAATCATTAACGGCATCAATATAATTTTGAACTTCTGGAAGGGATGTATCCCAACCCTTTTGTTTAAAGAAATATTCAATAGTATAACGTGCTTCCTCTTTCCACATTTCTGGAGTTACAACATATTTAGAAATTTCAGGATGTGATTCTGGATTCTTTAGATAATCCTGATAATCATCCCAATAATTTTCATTAACAGCTTCTCCAAGTTTAGTTGCCTTTGTAGCTCTAATTAAAGTATTAAGGGCATCCCATACTTTATCTCTAAGTTCCTGAGCATTATTCTTAACATGGGCATTAAAAGATTCAGGACTTGTATTCTTAAAATCTTCCCATCTGCGATTGAAATCCTTAATTAGTTTATCTGTATCATCAATGTAAGATAATCTATAGTACATATCATTATTTTTATCTTCTTTAAGTCTTAGTTTTTTAACCATAAATATTTACCTCTCTTCTTACTCAATATGTATAGAAATATCTGAATCAGGATCATCAAAATCAATAAGCATTACAGTATCACAATTATAATCTTTCCATATATCTCCAATATCGTGTCTAAGCTCATCGATAGTGACTCCTTTTTCAAGCACATCCAATTTTTTACCCGGTTGCATGGAATTGTAAAAATAAACATTTGCTATTGCATTTGAAGGTACAATAGCACAAAAATCTTTCAGTTTTATATTTCTATTCTTGACTGAATTCTCATTTAATTTCTTTACCATAATAAATTCGCTCCATTCTAATATATGTAAGCAATAATGTTTTAATCCAAAACAATAGAACTATTGATGATATCATAAGCCCAGGAATCATCATTATGATATCTATCAATCCACATCTGTTCCGGTTCTGATTTCAATTCCGGAACATTTAGGAAGTATAGATGCAGGTCTCTTCCATCATCCTTTGGATAAAAATAAAATGTGAATTCTGTTCCCTTAGGAATATATACATTACCATCTTCTGCAACCCAGAAATCCTGATTCTCAATAAGATCTGCAAGAAGGTTGTCTTCAATAAACCATCTATAAACTCCTTCCTTATAACCAAGATCAAAATCTTCCTTCAGTCTATATGTTTTACTAAAATCCTCGGCATTCTTTTTGTCAATACCATTTTTGGTATTCTTTATCAAAGCATCCCAATCCACATATGGTTTGTTGAGATCTTCATTGATTCTAAGTTTCATAATAAACTCTTCCTTTCTTTTAATTATTGGTAAATGTAAAGGATGTTTTACTCTCGTTATTCCGACTTACAACATTAACCTTAACATTGGTATTAACATTAACATTATCCTGGTTGTGTGTTGTTTTTTTTTGTTGATTTTTAGTTTAACCGTTTTAATCAACATTCAATTACAGATAAAAATTCCCTAATAGGTTAGTACAAAGTTCTAGAATATATTTATCTCTAGCATCATTTAATGTCTCAGAATCATATTGAGAATCCCAAAGCACATCATAATCTTTTACCTCAGATGCTACTTTTTGTGCTAAATCAGTTTCTGCGAGATAAACAATGTTCTCTACAGCATCATATAATTTTTCAGTGAATTTACCCTTTAGAACATTCTCATTAACTTTCATTGCTCTTTTATCTCTTCTATTTCTTTTAGCTGATTCAAAAATACCGTCATAATTAAGTTCATCAATAAAAGAGAGAAAATCATCAACATCTTCTTTTGTTTTTAAAATCATTCTGACTTTTTCATTTGCAAATGGAAGTGGAATATGTTCACTTTTATCAAGATCCGCAACATAAGCGCCCATATCTTCTAAATTTACACTTGCACAATACTTTGGGTTATCTTCAAGAAAATAATCCAAGAACCCTTCTTTCTCATTTCCAAAACCTGCGTCTACTAATATACGGGATATCTCATATGCAGATAAACCAGTTCCCTCATTTATTTTTATAACCATTACAATTCAACCCCTTCATAATCAACCTAAACTGTGTTCTAAAACACATATAATTAGTGTAAGTAAGAGTTTTATTTTTTGTTTATTGTATGTTTTTTTTTGTATAAGTAAGTAAAGGATAGTCAAAATTCTTTTTCATGATTTTGACTATCCTTTCTTATTATTATCTAATATCTTCCTCTTCTTCAGGTTTCCAATTTTCTTCCAAAACATATCTGCTCACAGATTCACTTCCGTTCACATATACTGTTCTTACTGCAAATAGATTTCTTGGATTATCATATCTTGATATAAGTTGACCAAGAAGTAATAGTGCGTCATCAATCTGCTCTGTTTGGGCAATAATTCTTTGTCCACCCAATGGATAAATTTCGATTACAAGATAATTCTTTTCTTCCATTATTATTCCTCCTTTTGATAACCTGTAACTTGAATAAAAGATTCTCCAAATGCTGTCATATCTGTATCCTTGTAAGGGAAGAACTGTTTTTCAAAAAGTTTATGTCTAAGAAAATCGGTTGCTGCTTCGTTGTCTGATACAGGGTATTCATTAACCTTAATATCGCCAAATGTAGGAGTAATTTCTTCTTTTACAAAATATCTTGTGCTGTCCGGAATTTTTGTGTATGTTCTCTCTGATCTAATTTCATTTACATTGTCGTCAAACAAACCAGGCTCAACTTTATAACTTCTTAGAATAAATTTATCGGGTATCTTTACATTAAATGTGATTTTTGTTTTCATCTTTAATCCTCCGTTTCAATTAAGGGTTTATCTTCTTTTCCATAACTTTCTGGATTTGAAAAGAATTCCCTTTGGTTGAACCATTTATCATCTATAATATTTCCAATAATATCAATCGTGTCGCCCAATCCTTTTGAGGCAACTCTTATATACTTTCCTTTTAAATACTCCCATTTTTCAACACCGACAATATCCATGATTCTCATCATAGCTTCAAGGCCATTTCCACAGCCGTCAAATTTTTTAGCTCCCAAATATCCATGACCAATGCAGCGACCACCATATACGCATCCCCAACCATATCCTTCTAAGGTGATTCCATATGTTAATACCCCATGATCTGCCATGCTAATTGAGACGTCTTTAATGCAAGCATTTTCAATGGTATAACCTTCTTTTTCAAGTCTTTCTTTATAAAACATTTTTAACACTCCTATTCAAATTATCATTAACTTCTTTGATCATCCGTTATACGAATATAATCCCATGATCGCCATTCTTTTTGACTAGCGACATGATATGCGTCTTTACATCTACTAAGATCTTCTTCAGCAAGTTTCACATTATACTCCGCAATTCTTTTTTGTAGCTTCAATGCACGGTACATTGAAAGTTCATAATTGTCGCTTTCAATAATATGTTGAATTTCAGAATATAATTCATTACGTTCTTTCGTTAATGACTTTGTTACATCTGGATCTTTAGAACTATTTTCAAGCAGAAAGTCAAGTTCCAAATATCTGTCATAAAGTTCTTTTTCTTTTCTTTTCATTTCAAACTTTTGATTACTCATATTAAACTCCTTGTATTTTATTAAGTATTTTCCTCCTGATTTTTTATTTGTGGTATATTCCCTGCTTTATTTTACCACCATCCCAATGAGCTTTAAGCTTTTAGTTAAGGAATTTTATTGTATCGGCTCTTTTCGTATCTAACCGTACAAAAGGTCGATTGGGTGTTCTTTCAACAACCTATTCACAATCTTATCCACTCATTCATTTATTCCAACCTTAGATTTTTGCAGCCAGGATAATTAAAATGATTACATCAGATCCTCCATCTTAATGTCAATATCACAATTACCTTCAACATCCCACTTCTTAATGTCATCCTCACTGATGATTTTAACAGTTAGGCTATCATAAAGACATTTCCCTACATCATCAATCAAGTGATTTATAACAGACTGAATGTTTCCGAAATATTGATAAATCTCGTCAGATTCAAAGTCAACTGTAAATTTAAAGAATGTTTCATCATCATAACCGTCACAAGGTGAGAATTCGCAATTAAACTTTCTACCAAACCAATCTGAAATATAGTTTGCAATAGTTCCGATTATAGAAGGATCTGCATAATTCATAATTCCGTAGATTGCAAATGTTTTCATTTTACTCATCCTTTCTTAAAAGCTACCGTTGATAAGGCCGTGATAAACAAAATTTGCTGCACAGCTTGCTTGAATCCTATATCTTCCCATCCTGTAAAGGATTTCTTCCTCTAGAATACCCAATAGTTCTTTTGCCATTTTGGCTGCATCCTCTTTCATTTCTGTCATAGATGCCTGACAGACAATTTTATAATCAAGTTGGATATCCCAATCAAATATGGATTTGATATCTCCTTCTTTGTACTTTTTATATAGTGAACAGATACAATCTGAATAAACATCCATATCAAACATACTTAATTCAATCCTCCTTGTAAAAGTCATTATATATATAAAACATTTTCAAATCAAACATTTTACGAGTTTATCAATCTTGGAATTTACTTTATCAAGCTTATCTTTGAATTTCTTGTCACCGGTTAGTTCATAACCATCTTCCAGTGAATCTCTTTCATTTGATAAACGTATAATTTTCTTTTTTATCTTTTCCTGTTCTTTAAGAGTTTCTTCCCATTGTTCTGGGTTCATGCCCGTAGGCATTTTTAAAAAATCTTTAATTGTCATTTGTACCCTCACTTTCACTTGTAAAGGTCTTTACCACTGCATTAAATGTTTCATGCCAAAGATCCCTTCCAGAATCAAGATAGGCATCTGCAAGAACATCCTCAACTGTTCTATTATCCCTGTTGGCAATATCCTTTGCTAAAACCTCGCACATAGCTGCTAAGGTTTTCATATAAGAATCTCTTTCCATATCATTCAGAAATACAATACCCATAATTTCCTCCTTAAAATTCAACACCGTAAAATTTACCAATGGCTTCCCAAGTGACATAAATGTTCTCAAGTTCAAGCAGTTCTTTGAACTCCTCAAAATCGGAATCTGTAATGGCCATATTATGATCAACTTTGTACCCAAGTGTGGCATCATTGATCTTTTTGAAAATGGGTTTGAGGTAGTTGTATTTACCCTCAATAACTTGTTTTTGAATATTTGTGATTTTAATCATTGCATTTGCTTTCATAATGTCCTCCTTAATTACTATTTACATCTTTCTTACTGTATATATAGTATAACACATTTTAATGAAAATGTCAAGAGTTTTCAAGAAAAAAAAATAATAAAAAATCTCACAATATTTTATGTAAAACATTGTGAGATATTTGTTTATATTTTATAGTTGTAAATCTTAATTTTACGCATCATAAAGACCTATATTTCTAGCACATTGTTTTATAGCAGCATAGTTAGCTTGTAATTCATTTCTAATGTCTAAAAGATCCTCTACCCACTGATAAATAAATTCTTCGTCAATTCCTCCTGATTCCTCTAACTCTGTAATATAAGTGTCTAATGATTTAAGAACATTTGGAATACCATTAAAACTGACATCTTCAGTTAGTCCTATTCTTCTACTTGTAGACATTGATCTGTTTGCTTTCTTAATCATAATTATTCAATCATTTCATATTTACACAGAATAATAAAAATAGTCAGTAACAAATAAGTTACTGACTATATAGTATGTCTGTGTGTTTTTTTATGTTATTTATGAATTAACTTTGTAATCTGATTTAATGTTATTTTATTTATGTATCTGAATTTTTAGTCAATATATTCAGTATATTTTGCAAAATAACTTCCTGCTCCAAATTCATCTGAACTAATATGTCCTGACATCACATAACTATTATATAATATATCCTGAAATTGAGGTTCGTTTTTCAAGATAAGTTTATCTAGTACAAATAATGCTGAATCTTTATTTTCTGCAAGTCCTATTACCTTATCTTCTTTAAAAATAACCCATGCGTCTTCCATATTTTTATACCTCCATCAATTCAATCTTCATAGATAATTTCTTTAATCTTTTTTGCATTTGTCTCAAATTCTTCTAAAAAAAGATTAACTTCACTGTTTCCGTCATAATCAAAGTAGGCATAGTTATGTTTCCAGAAATCTTGAATCATGCCTTCAATTCCAGATACAATATCTTCATATCTCCAAGTGTCTCTACCACCGATACTTTCTTTTAGAACCGTAACAAATTCTACTGCTTTATCATAATCATAAAAAACACGTTTAAACCGGATACTATAATCTTCTTCAAATGTGTACTCATACAAATCATTTTCAAAGTAGCTAGATTTATAGTTTTTAAACATATCTCTATTAAAATACCAATCACCATCTGTATAGATATATCCTGTAAAAACGTATAATTTCTTATTGCTCATTCTCATTCACTCCTTATCATTGATTTTTCTTATTCTGTAGATTAGCAATTCTAACAGCTAATTCAGCTATTTTAGTCTTCAATTTTTCAGATTCCTCCTCATCACTAAAAATATCATTTATAGTAATTCCATCATCAGATCTTACGACATCCATATTGTAATTATTTTTTACATATTCTTTAAATTTTTCAAATAAGTCTTCCATTTACCTAGCTCCATTTCTTTATAGGTTATTTTCTCATTTCCATTATATGTATGTTGTTGACTATTTTTGAATATAACATAATATGCACTTCCTTGTTGCATTTTTCTTTGATAATATTTCTTATTTTCCTTCTTTCCTTTCTACTATCTGTTGTTATATAAAAATAGCAATAACGATTATTTCTTATGTTGTCAAATATATCCTCGGTAATATTATCCATATCTATGATATGGATAGCACATCCTCTATGATATTTACCTGTGTATAGATTTACATCTGAATCTTTTGGACCATCCTTATGGTGAAACACAAGTGCCCGATAATCAGATGTTTGTTCTTTTTTAAGGTTTAGCAGTTCATCAATATATTTAAAAGTCATATTATCAATTTCTTCTATAGTAATTGGATATATAAATGTAGTTTTTCCTCTTGACATTTTATTTCTCCTTATCCATCATAGACCTATAAAATTCAACCCATGTTTTTCTATATTCGACTTCATTTTTCGTAGTATTAGAATCTTTCATGTTAAATACTCCAGTTGCATAAAATGCTCCCACATCCGGCAACCCTTGATCAATAAGTTTGGATGCCCATATAATCGATGCTACTGTCATTAACTCTCCATATCCAATTTTATCCCCTAAATCTTGTACCTCTTTCCAGTGTCTGTTAATCATGATAAAATCCTCCTTATTTCTTTATAATCCGGTTTGACTTGTTTTAAACTCAATTCTCTCTCCTGTTCTAGTATTTGTTCCTTTACCAATTACATGAACAGAATAATCGTAACCATATTCTTCATCGTATTCTTCCTCAACCTCAAACCAAATATCTCCATCAAAATCTTTTATTAGTGTTGTTGTCCATGGTTTTTCTGTATGATAATTGAATAATGGATTATATTCTAAAACTTCAGAAAGAAGAAACACCCCTACCATGCCGGCATCTGCACAAAATTTACCAATGGGTTTCTTTGTAATCATATCGAACGTAGTGCAAGACCAATCACCGTAAATAGTGTCACGTTCAATGAAATTTCTGATAGCATTTTCACCGTCATATGCATCGTCCAAAAAGTCAGGCCAATCATTATCTTTTGCAATATAACAAGGATCGGTAATAATAATATCCCCTGTAAAATGTTTCGGATCGGAGTCTAGATAGTTATTATAGCCATACATTTTTGTTGTTACAAGTTCCTCATAAGGAAGTTTTTCAAGAAATTTCTTTGTACTATTAAACAATTCTTTATTCTTAAATTTGTCGGGAATATAAGGAATAAGTAAACTAACAGAATAAGATCCAAGATTCAACTCATAATGAAATCTTTCAATAAAAAGTTGTAACTCCTCCTCCGTGTAACCTTCCATAGAAAGAAGAGTATCCTCTATCTGTTTAGTCAGAATTTTAATTTTTTCTTGACGTTCTTTTTCTTTCTTTTCTACCCATTCTTTTTTCATAGTTAATCCTTTCTACTATAAATAACTTTAGGTTTTCCACCTACGATATGAAAGCTGATATTTCTAGGTGTTTTAGTATCTTCATCAAACTCCTGGATCCAGCACTGATCAATTCTAAATCCAGCAGAGATCAAATTACGAACAACCCTCA
>JAGCLR010000038.1 GCA_017646885.1 Methanobrevibacter sp.
AAGCCCTCCAATGAATGTTATTATACTTGAATATTGCATTGCAAAATCGGTAGCTACAGTACCAACGAATAACCAGAAAATTACAGCAAATATACTTAATAGCCCTAATGTTTTAGGGTCTACACCTTCAACAACCCCTTGAGAGGCAAGTATGAGGTTTTCTATGTTACCAAAAATTAACAAACCTATAAAAGGCATATATTGTTCCAACATATTTTCACCATTTTATTTTTTTTTTAACATGATTATTTTGTGTCTTTATATTTAAATAATTATTTATTTATATAAAAAAATATAAAAAATTTATTAAATTGTTTTAAAAATTAATTAATTAACTCATTTTAGTTCAATGTTTAAGGGTTAATTAGGTCAACTTTTTTGTGCAAGGATAATTGAATGAAAATGGTGAGTAATTTCCGCAATTGGGCCATGGGAGTTCTTGATAGTGGAGTTCTTGGACTTTTAATTTAAAGTACGTGTTTTGATAAATAGTTTCATATTTATATAAAAAAACATATAAATATCAATAGATTGTTTTAAAATTAATTATTTAATTCAATTTAGTTCAATGATTAAATGTTTAAATATTAGGTTACGATATTATGGCATCAAGAGAAGAAAGAAAGGAAAACCGTCAAAGGATTAAGGAAATCTATGATGTTGCTAAGAAGTATAATGTGTCAGAGCTGATTTCTGAATCAAGAAATCCTACAAACCCTTCTCAAGGGGAATATGATGAGGAATTGGATGCTTCAGGTATCAGACTTGCTTTAGAAGAATTAGGGCCTGCTTATGTCAAATTAGGTCAGCTTTTATGTACAAGGCCGGACCTTGTCGGAAATGATATTGCAGAGGAACTTACAAAGCTTAGGGACAACACTCCTGTCACCCCATTTGAGGAAATCAAGGAAGTGATTGAAACTGAACTTGGCCAGCCATTGGATGAAGTGTACTCTGAATTTGAAGAGGAACCACTCGGTTCTGCATCAATCGGACAGGTTTACAAGGCTACATTGAAGGAAAATGGTGAAAAGGTAGCTGTAAAGGTTCAAAAGCCAGGTTCATATGAGATTGTCGCAGCTGATGTAAGGATAATGGTTAACTTGGCTGAAAAGGCAGACAAGTACATTACAAAAACAAGAACATTCAATTTGCCTGCAATCGTAAGGGAATTTGAAAGGTCTATCTTCAAGGAACTTGACTATATGGAAGAGGTAATGAACATTCAAAAGATCACCAAAAACTTTGAAGGCCATGATTATGTAAAATATCCTAAGGTATATCCTAAGCTATGTACTAACAGACTTATCAATATGGAACTTGTTCAAGGGTATAATGTCACTGAGTTGTATGATAATGAGATTGATGGTATATCCGGTAAGAAAATTGCAAATGACATTGTTGAATCCTATTTCAAGCAATTGATGCTTGATGGATTTTTCCATGCAGATCCTCACCCAGGTAACATGATTATCGATGCAGAAGAGAAAAAGCTCTGTTACCTTGATTTAGGTATGATGGGAATATTGAATGAAACTTTCCGTAGTGACTTGGCTCAATTGATATTGCTGCTTTTAGGTGGAAATGCAAACAGTCTTGTCAAGCAATTGCTTTATATGAAAATCATCTCTCCTGAGCAAGATACTGAAGAATTAAGAATGGATATTGAAGATTTAGTAAATCGTTATATAGGTGCTGATTTGGATCAGATGGATGGTGTTTTGGAGAAGTTAATCAACACAATGATCAAGCATGGAGTAACACTTCCAAGAGAATTCGTTATGATTGGAAGAGGAGTTGCACTTATTGAGGATATAGGATATAATCTGGATAAGGACTTCAATATTGGAGAGGCACTTCAAAGATTCTCTAGAAAATTGGTAGTCAATAAGTTCAATCCTGTGAATGTTGCAAAAGGAAGCTATGACTATCTATTGGATGTTGAGCATTTGATGAAGGATTTGCCTGATAGGATTAACTCCACTCTAACTAAAGTGGAAAAAGGAGAAATAAAAGTTAATTTGGAACTTAAAGGATTGACTGAACTTAAGAATCAGCTTTCAGCATCACTTATCATATCCGCACTTATCATTGGGTCATCCTTGGCGATCTTGTCAAATAGCGGACCAAAAATGTGGGGCACATCTGCAATTGGTCTATTTGGATTCCTATTAAGTGCAGTTTTAGGATTTTATATAGTTTTAAAATACATTATATTTGATAAATAGATTTTTATAAAAAATTCACAAATCAATTCTTAAAGGAGGATTAATATGGGAATTAAAAATGCAGCAAAAAAAGTTGGAAAAGCAATAATCTTCATGAAGCTCTTTGAAGAAATCAAAGCTAATAAAGAGCCAATAGAAGCAGATATTGCTAAATTGAAAGAAATCATTGAAGAATGGAAAGCAGAAGCTCCTGAAGACAAAACTGCTATTTTGGCTTCCATTTTGGTAAAGGCTCAAGAGGGCAATGTTGAAGATGCTAAAGCAGAATTCGAACAGGCTAAAGCTGAATACAATGTGGAAGATGAAGAAATTCTCCCATGGTTTGAAAGCCAAATAGAATTCATTGAAGCTGAAAAAGAAGCAGAAGCTGAAGCTGAAGAATAATTTATTTTAAATTATTTTTCTTCTATTTTTTTACTTTTTTTATATTTTTTAATTATTTTTCTTATATTTATTTTTTATATTTTAATCATTTTTCAAAACTTTTTTTATCTGTTATGATCTTTAAAAAATAGCTATTTTTGATTGAAAATGAATTTTTAAAAAAAAGAAATTAAAAATACCTTAATTCAATAAGGTATCTTTATTTAAAATTTAAATTATTTTTTGACTTTTACAGTTCTTTTAATGCTGTATTTAAGATAAGAGATTTTTAACGCGTATTTTTTACCTGCCTTAAGCTTTTTAAGCACACTTTTCTTGATGATGACTTTTGCAATACCCTTTGAGTTGGTTTTTGCATAATAGTTCTTGCCTCTGAATCTGAATTTGATTTTCTTATTTTTAAGCAATGCTTTTCCTTTTGTAAGTTTTACAGTTAAAGTGAGCTTTTTAGCAGATTTTTTCACTGTTCTGTTTTTTGAAGTCAATTTAATGTAATTGTATATGCAGTTAGAGCAGGTTCCACCTAATACATCTCTTCCAGATGAGCTTGCCTTATTAGCAGTGAAATTACATTTATTGACCTTCATGCGTTTTTTATCAGATGCAACATCTAAGAATCCGTATATTGCTCCTCCTTTTTTAGCTGTGTTTTTGCTGAAGGCACAATTGGTGATATTTGCAGAGTAGTATTTTATCTTTGGAACCCAAGTCTTGTTTACATAGCTGCCGCTTTGTTCATGGCATCTGAAGTAAACAGCTCCACCATTTTTGGATACCTTGTTGTTGGTGAATTTTGAATTCTTCAAAACCAGATTCTTATTTGCAAATACTGCTCCTCCATGCTCATTAGCCTGGTTTGATTTAAATGTGCATGAATTGATGTTTAGGTGAGTGAATCCATAAATTGCTCCTCCACCACGGCCTTTTGCAATATTGTTGGTGAAAATGCAGTTGGATACATAGTTTGTTCCATAGCTTAAATCAATGGTTAATGTAGCATTGAAAACGAATTCCATTTCCCCTTCAGGGGTTCTATCCACATAAATTTTCTTGAAGAATTCAACTGCCTTGTCTATGGAAAATGTTAAGACAGCTCCACCGTCTCCACCTGCAGTATTCTTGGTAAAATTGGAATTCTTTAAATTCAAGTGTCCGACAGAGTTTATGGCTCCACCACAATATTTAGCATAGTTATTTGTAAAGACGCAATTGTTAACGGTTAAATTAACATAATTGAATATTGCTCCACCGTAAAGGTCGGTGTTTCCATTTGTGAATTTAATGTTGTTCAATACAACATGATTGTTATCAATAAGGCCATATCTCAC
>JAGCLR010000322.1 GCA_017646885.1 Methanobrevibacter sp.
ACCTCTTTTGCAATCATTTCAGGAACACCGACTTCATTGATACTGATGTTAGGGTCAGGAGAGATTACGGTACGTGCTGAGAAGTTTACACGTTTACCGGATAGGTTACTTCTGAATCTTCCTTCTTTACCTTTTAACCTTTGTGCTAAAGTCTTAAGAGGTCTTCCACTTCTGTGTCTTGCAGGAGGAACACCACTTGCTTCATTGTCAAAGTAAGTGGTTACGTGGTATTGGAGCAATTTCCAAAGGTCCTCTACAATAAGTTGTGGAGCACCAGCATCCATATTCTCAATCAATCTTTGGTTGATTCTTAAGATATCAACAAGCTTGTGAGTTAAATCGTCTTCAGATCTTTCACCGGTATCAAGAGTGATTGAAGGTCTTACTGTAACAGGAGGAACAGGCAATACTGTGAGTACCATCCATTCTGGACGTGCAACTTCAGGGTTTACACCTAAAACATATGCATCTTCATCTGGAATGCGTTGAAGCTTTTCACGTACTTCAGATGCAGTCAAGTCATAATCTTCAGTTACAGGAGTGCCATCATCATCAGTAATGATGTTTCCTTCTTCATCGTATTGTTTGCGAACTTCAATAATGTCAATAGGTTTGACAATCTTGATGTCTTCCTGTTCAGCACCACAATGAGGGCATACCTCTTTGGTTTTTTTGTCTTTACAGATTTTATAAACATCTTTTACAATTTCTTCTACGCTTTCACCTGCTTCGTGGAGCTCTTCCATCTTTTCGGTGAACTCTTCGATTTCATCATCATCCAAGAGTACACGTCCACATTCGCTACAGGTGGAACGTAAGATTTTATGAATGTCATCCCCGAAACCTACGTGAATAACAGGTCTTGCAAGCTCAATCATACCGAAGTGACCTTGACATTCCCCACCTTTTTCACCACAGGTACGGCATTTTAAACTAGGATCAATAACACCTAAACGAGAATCCATTAATCCAGATTCAATTGGATAACCATCCTCATCGTAAGTGTCTGGCCTTTCTATTTTAACAACAGACATTTCCCTAATCTGTTCCGGTGACATTAATCCAAAATTAATTCTATCAATTTTTTTAATAATTCCTTTCAAAATATTGGCTCCTTAAAAAATTTATTTTTATTTCAACACCTTATTTCTTAAGCTTTGTCCCCAAGAACTAATTTAGGGAAAATACATAAACTTTTAAGTTCATCTAATAATAATTTGAATGCGTATGAAATTTCAACAGGATAAGTTTCGCTGTCGCCACAAATTGGACAATACATCTTACGTTTATTCTTATCATATACAGCTAACATTCCACATTCATTACATACAACTGCTTCGTATTTGTCAGATTCGTCTAATAATCTTTCTTTGAGTGCGAGAGCAGCACCGTGTGCAATAAGACAGTCTCTTTCCATTTCTCCGAACCTGAGACCACCTTCACGTGCTCTACCTTCAGTTGGTTGTCTTGTTAGCACTTGTACTGGACCAGTGGAACGTGCGTAAACCTTATCAGTTGTCATGTGGTGTAATTTTTGGTAATATGCAACACCTACAAAGATTTCAGCTTCAATACGTTCACCAGTTACACCATTGTACAATGATTCGCATCCTGCTGATTCAAAACCGTTTTCTTTAAGAGCGCTTTTGATTTCACCTTCAACATCATCATTGAATGGAGTACCGTCCATACGATGTCCTTCCATACATCCTGCTTTACCCGCTACCATTTCCAATACCTGTCCAACAGACATCCTTGAAGGGATAGCGTGTGGGTTTACGATAATATCAGGTACAACACCATCTTCAGTGAATGGAATGTCATCTTGAGATAAGATAAGACCTACAACCCCTTTCTGACCGTGTCTTGATGCGAACTTATCACCAAATTCAGGTTGTCTTGTGTCTCTTACTCTTATTTTGGTTAATTTGCTTCCTTCAACAGTTTCGGTTAAGAGCACTGCATCAACAATACCTTTTTCACCATGTCTTACAGTTACGGAAGTTTCTCTTCTTTTTTCAGCAACAGTACCGAACTCATCGATTTCTCCTAAGAATCTAGGAGGGGAAGTCTTACCAATCAATACATCACCAGATTCAACATGGGATTCTGGGTTAACGATACCGTCTTCATCTAAGTTTCTGTAGGATTCTTCACTGCGGTATCCTTTAACTCCTTTTTCTGGAACTTCAAACTTGTCTTCTTGTCCACCAGGATATCTTCTTTCAGATGCTTCGTAAGATCTGAAGAAACTGGATCTTCCCATACCTCTTTCAAGAGATGACTTGTTGAGAATCATTGCGTCTTCCATGTTATATCCTTCGTAAGACATGAGAGCTACAACCAAGTTCTGACCGGATGGTCTTGAATCATAATTGATAGCATCGATAATTCTTGTTTTTACGATAGGAGTTTGAGGATGGTGCAATAAGTGTGCACGGGTATCAGTACGTAAAGCATAATTTGATACGTATAAACCTAATGCTTGTTTTGTCATCCCTGCTTCCATAGTGTTCCTTGGAGATGAGTTGTGGTCTGAAAATGGAATAATTCCTGCACAAATACCTAACATAGTGGATGGGTCAATTTCCAAGTGAGTGTGATCTTTATTTAATTGACTTAAATTCATTGCAATGTAGGAATTTTCTTCTTCTTCAGCATCCAAG
This sequence comes from Methanobrevibacter sp., assembly GCA_017646885.1. The sequence continues at coordinate 2,667 of JAGCLR010000322.1, forward strand.
TATTCTAAAATACCTTTTTGGAATAATTCATCCCATTTCAATTCACCATTTGCAATAGCTTCCATATGTTCATCTCTGAGTGCTGGCTCACCATCATAAACAAGGATTAAAGGTCTTCTTGCCCTACCAGGGTCTGTGAAAATATAGATTTCGTGGTTATCATCATAATAGGTAATGTTCATCTCATTATTGATTTGACCGTTTCTCCTTTTATCACGCATTTCCTTAGTGAATTCTTCAGGATTTTCGCAATAACCAGTAAGTTTACCATTAATATAAATTTTAGCCCTTACCATAAAATTCCTCCGATTAATCTATCATCTCTACATCCATGTCTCTAATGATATTTACAAGTTTCTGGTCTTCTTCATCCTCGAAACCTTCAGAGATTTTACACATTAGAGCTAAATTCTTTACTAATCCACAGTTTGGTCCTTCTGGTGTTTCGTTTGGACAAATCTTACCAAATTGAGTAGGGTGCAAGTCCCTAGCTTCAAAGTGAGGTTGACTTCTAGTAAGAGGAGATACAACCCTTCTTAAGTGAGAAAGTGTTGCCATGTAACTTACTCTATCTAAAAGCTGGCTTACCCCAGCTCTTCCGCCTACCCAATTACCTGTAGCGATTGCATGCTTGATATTTTCAGTTAAAACATCAGAACGGACAGCTTGTTTAATTGAAAGTTCTTTGCCTCTGGATAAGCTTCTTTCAAGTTGGTAACTCATATCTCTTGTTAATGAAGAGAAAGCTACTCTGAACAAGTCTTCCATTAAGTCACCGGAAACTCTTAATCTTTTATTGGTGTAATGGTCCTTATCGTGAGGTTCTCTTTGACCTTCAATTACTTGAAGCAACATTTCAGTCATTTCCGCTAAGTAAATAGCTTTGTCATAACGTTTATCAGATTCAATTCCCATATGTGGCAATAAGTATCTGTCAATGACATCTTCAGCACGTTTAATTCTGTACTCTTCAGTCATTCCTTTAGCTACTCTATTACCAATGTATTTAATAGCAGCCATTCTTAAGTATTCTTCTCTTTCTTCATTGGTCATTTCTGCCATTAATTCAGAATCCAATTTCAAGTCTTTTTCAGACACTTGAATATCGTCTGCAATATACATTTGGAAGTTGAAATCATCAGAAATCTTTGTAATGATTTCTTGGTCAGTTGATAATCCTAATGCTCTAAGCAAGATCACTAATGGAATTTCTCCAGGAACGTATGGGAAAGAGATTCTTAAGAAAACACCACTTTTACGTGGTTTTTTGTATTCTAAAGTAATTCTTGCTCTGAAACCACTTTTAATTGAGGTTACAATAGCTTTTGCATGTCTGTCTTCTGGCTCATCAATTCTTTCTAGGATAATTTTGTTAGGAGCGATTTCTTCCATAGTTACAACAGCTCTTTCAGAACCGTTTACAATGAAGTATCCTCCAGGGTCTTTAGGGTCTTCCCCTTTTTCCAATAATTCCTTATCAGTAAGTCCATGCAAATGACAAATGCTGGATTTGAGCATAAGAGGCAATTCACCAATGTATACTTCTTCCAATTCTTCCTCTTCATCACTGTTGTTGTCATGCAATGCCATTTCCAAGTACATATGAGCAGAATAGTTTAAATTTCTAAGTCTTGCTTCTGTAGGATAAATCATACTTTTAGAACCGTCTGCTTCTTTGGTGAAAGGTTTTTCAATTTTAATTTTACCTGTTCTAAGAGTATAGTTTCCTTTTTCGTTTTCAATAGTGATTGGTTCAGTGATATCAATAATCTTTTGAATACGATTTTCAACAAAATCGTTATAAGATTTAATATGATGGTCTACAATATCATATTTATCAAAAAATGAATCTACTAAACCCCATGTCTTATTTTTCATTTAATATCTCCAAAATAATACAATAAATTAAAATATAGCTTAAAAAAATTATTTTTGATTATTTTCTCCACTGACAAGTCTATATGTAACAAATATACCTGCAGTTTCGCTTTTACGAGTTATTTTTAAAACTTGACCTTCTTCAGCACCAATAGCTTTAGAAACAGGATCATTTACTCTAATTTTTGGAAGTTGACTAATGTCATAATCAACATCTGCAAAAATCTC
>JAGCLR010000323.1 GCA_017646885.1 Methanobrevibacter sp.
CTCCTGTTGCAGGATTAATGATTGCTGGTGAGGTTATTAAGGATATTGCCATTAAGAAATAGTGAAAAAGACAGGTTATTTTTCCTCAACTATCTTTCCGCTCATATGGTCTATAGTGATTTCATAAAGTTCTGTAACATCTAAAAGCTTGTCTATTTCTGACTTGGTCTCTTCTTCAGTAGGGAAGAACTTGTTTCCCAAATAAGTCAGTTTTTCTATTTTTGTTTCCTTATCCTTGATTGTTCTCATTCTTCCAAAGACAATCACGCTTTTGAATGTGTACCACCAGCTGTCTGATTTCACTCCCTTGTCAATTACACAATAGGAAACCTTTTCATGCTTTTCGATTGCATCCCTTTTGTGGCTTTCCTTTACTGTTCCGTGGAAATATATCTTTCCATCTACATAAACATGACTTAAAGGAACTGCATAAGGATAATCGTCATCACCTAAAACAGCCAATACTCCACGAGGTTCATTAATTAAAATATCAATGCATTCTTCTTCTGATAGAGCTTGTTTCGCTCTTCTCATTTTTCTAAACATATTTAATAGTATAAATTTACTTATAAAAATATTTTTATCTATTTTCCACTATCTTTCAGGTTCTTTAAATTGGTTTTCAGTATTCTGTAGACGTTTTCTGCACCTACAATTTCCTCATCAGGAACATTCCACTGTGAAGGATATAAGATAAATGGTTCTGATTGGCTTCCTCCAACTCCCCCATGGCTTCCAACCAACTCTTCAAATGCACAGACCTCGTCATTTTCCGCATCGTAAAAGCTGTTTACCAAAATGTCTGGAGTGTACTTGAAGGAACTGTTTCTCTTTAAATGCTGAACAATGTTGTCTCCGAAACCTTCAAGAGGATTTTCCCCTTCTATTTCATCCTTATCTAAATAGTATATTCCTTTCTTGCCTATTGCCATATCTCCATGTTCAGATGATTTGACTAATATGAATCCTATGTATTCATTGTTGACGATTCCATCAAGCATACCTGGGAACATTTCGTTGATTTCTTCATAGCTTAACCTATGGCTCCATTTGGTCATATATATCATTGCAAGATTTCCAGATGCAAGAACGACGATTTCAGATTCTGCCAGCTTTTTCTCTTTATATGCCTTTCTTCTGTTTTCAAAGTATTTGATCTTACCTGAAAATGGATTGTATGCTCCTGCAAAGCGGTCTTCGTTTGAAGACATTTCGGCATACATATTAATGTCTTGAGGAAGAAGGGATTTGACAAAATCTTCAAATGATTGCCCATACCTTTGTTTGAATGTTGCACCATTTGTCTGGCCATGGTCAGATTGTATCACGATTTGATATTCTCTTGGAGAATATTTCTTCCCCTCAAACAAACGTTCTATCTGTCTGTCCATTCCTTTAAGGGCAGACCATACATCTTCATCTCTGACTCCTGAATGGTGGGCAATCTCATCATATCCTAAATATGTGGAGTATGCAACATCAATGTCTCCTACCATCATGTCTCCAATAAGTGCCTCTGTGTTGATTTCCCTCATGTATACATTGGTTCCTGCTCTTGTTGGAATATATGGGATTCCCCTTGAAATTCTTGGTCTGATATTCAATATACTGTGTTTCAATTGGGAAATTATTTCATGGAACATATCACCCAAAAGCTGTATGACTATACATGCAAAATAGTTAGGTTGTGAAAAAATGGTAAACCATGCACCATTATATAACTTTTTCAAAACTGTAATTTTACTGAAAGTGAAGATTACATCATCAGTATCCCCTGAAAATAGATTGGATCTGCTTGCTCCATTATCAACAAGCAAACCGTTTCCATCAGATATTCTTTCTTCAAGGATTTTAACTTTTGAAATTCCTGAACATTGCATTATCTGATTGTCATTTTCCTTCTCCACCCATCTGAAAGCGGTTATATCTTCATTGTTTCCATGGAGGATTCCTGCCTGGCTGGCTCCGGTCTGTGAAGATAAATCAGTTTCCCATTTTTTAAGGGTGTGGGTTTTGCTTTCTATCATTGATTTGACAGTAGGCATATGGCCCTTCTCAACAGCTTCACACAAGACGTCATATGCAAGACCATCGATTTCAGCGATTATCAATCCAGGGTAATTCTTAGGCTTACCTTTTCTTTTCCTTTGAGCCTCTCTTAACATTGCACTATAGTGGGGATTATCCTCCTGACCTGCAAATATGACTGATAGGATCATTGAAATAAACGCTATGGTCAATGGTAATATTATCACTCCCCATCCGGGAAAGTCTATCCCTAAAAAATGTCCGAAAAATACATATACTCCACCATTTAAACTAAGGGCAGCTATTCCAAAAGTCCAAACAAAAAATGGCATTAATATCTTTGTTATAAAGGGCCATACTACAAAATTGAAAGTTGCAACGATAAATATGAGTAGCACAACATGGCCTAAATTGCTTAATGTGAGATTCAATCCAGAGCTGATCAAATACACTCCCAATACATTTGAAATAAACAGTATCAAATACCTTTTTAACGATAATCCTGGTGCTTTCTTAAGTTCATCAATGTCTCTCATATTTTCACCCTACTCTTTTTGCGAATCCATCATTTCGATATGCCATCTAAAGTCATATAATATTGTTCAATAATATATTGATGGTAAGTTATTTAATATACTTTCGAAATTTTGAACAATATTCAAATATGAGAATTATTATAGAGGATATTGTTAAAAAAGTTAAGTATAATCCGATATTTTTTTTTAAATAAAATAATAATGATAATTTTTTAAAAATAGATTTAAAATAAGTTTTTTTAAATAGAAATAATTTAAAAATAGAAAATATAAAAAAATAGAAAAAAAATAAAAGTTGAGTATTTAGAACCAGTCTTTGGATGATTCTAAAATCTCATCAACGATTATTGGTGCAGAACCGATGTATGTATGAGGATCCATGATTCTTTCAACATCTTCTTTTGTCAAGAATTGACTTGCATCAGGGTCTTCAAGGATTAGGTCTGCAAGTAGCAATTTTTCCTTGTTTGCTTTGATAGCGTTCTTTCTTGCTACTCCATAAGCGGTTTGCTTACCCATTCCTGCTCTGGTAAGTTCTGCCATCAATCTTTCTGCCATGATTAATCCATTTGTGAAATTAAGGTTTCTTTCAATGTTTTCATCATAGAAGATGAGATTGTTCATAAGCTTGATTGTTAAGTTCAAGATGTAATCAGTA
>JAGCLR010000324.1 GCA_017646885.1 Methanobrevibacter sp.
GCAGTTTTGCAACTCGGCGAGTTGCGCAGATGTGATTGATTTGGTTTTCATAACCGAAAGGATTTATGCTCGGCTCGTATGCGAGTGGCCACTCATTGCACGTGCGAGTCACACAAACCTTGCGGTTAATAAATAAAAAAAAAGCCGGACCTCCATTTCTGGAAATCCGGTGCAAAATTAGCGCTTTTTTATACAATAGGCAATAAGTCGGAATAAAGTCGGAATAGATTTTCTGTTTTTCGTTAGTCAGTGGGTCTACTTCATGGCATTATTCAGAAATACAAGGTTACATGCCCGACACGCGCGATAGAAGGTATCATCCTTAATATCGGTATTACACTCTTCGTTAAGAATGGCTAATACCTGCGAACGAGACATATTCCGAAAGTCAAAATGTTTCTTCCCCTCATCAGAAGAGAGATAATTTGCCAAACTCGTCGCTCCGCCTTTAGCGGCTTCTTCCAGATGTGTTTGAATATGATCATCGTCCGCACAAGGATCGGCTTCTGGAATAAGGAAAGTAGATAGTTTCTTGCAATACTCCTTCCGGCGCGTGATATGTGTTTTATTTTCCAGATGAAGTTGAATAGGCGGCATATTTCTACTGAAGGCTTCCATGATTTGATGATGAACCCTCATGGAGACAGGGTAGTTCTTGGCAAGGAACTCAATAAAAAAAGTGGTATAGCCGTATATGATTTTCTTCTGCTCGTGGGTAAGGTGTTGGTAAAGTTCGGACTTAAGGAAGGCTTGTCGTGCATCACATTCGCAAGCATACATATAGGTGTACCAATTATCGCCTTCGCTGCACTCCATAGGCAAGGTTGGACTCTGCTCCCACACCTCACGAGCGATAGGTGCAAAGACTTTCATATAAGTGCGAAAAATCTCCGTTTTACGGCAATACAACATGCAATCGAGGTCTTCAAGTTTAGCCGGAACGGGGAATGGATTGTCTTCTTTTGAATACTTGCGTATATGCCAGTAATGGTTAATGGCAAGGCTGATGACAGATGCGGCAAAGCCCTGAACCTGCATCTCGGACTGCTCAATTGACTGACTTCTTTTCCTTAACCAAACAGCTGGTGCAGCTCTAAGTTCTTTTATTTCAGGATTCGTTGTGAAGATCGTAACATCCTCTCCATCCGAGTTCTTATAGATAAAATATCCGTTCCACTCAAGTGCGTCGTCCATCATGCTATTATAGATTTATAAATTTTACAACGGCAAAGGTAGTATATTAAACTGCTAAAAGTTGTCAGTGGATAGAGAAAAATGCAAATAAATTGGTTTTTAGTTTTTTGGGGTAGAGGGAATTATGTTAGTTTGCTGATGCTTGTGGTAATGGTTCGCAACAATCTTTAGGAACCACTTTAGCTCGCAAGGCTTGTTTGTCTTTAAAATTACGCGATATGTTTTGGGCTATCTCAGTATAATTATCTGTGCCATCTTCCTTTTGGTAATAAAATGGTTTAATAGAAATACAATTTTCGTGTTCAAATAGCGTATTAAGCAAGGTGCGGTCGGAGTTGCCACATGAGTGTCCCATGATATATATTTGAAATGGAGCAGACTCTGCAAATTGCAACAATTTCCGGTAATTGCTTGCGTCAAGATATTTGCTTGATTTGATATGTGTAAGGTAATTATTATCATTAAGGTCTTCTAATTCTTGATAATATTTATCCATCTCATCTCCATAACCAAAAATTACGGACTGAGGATTGTCAAGAGTACCATGAATATTATTTAATTGGAAATGTTCTCTTATTCTTGGTGATAGATACAAACTAGCAATGTTGGTATAATTAAAATTTACTATCAATATACTGTCTGGGACTAAAACAGGATTCTTATGGTTTAAATGATTCCAAATTTCATCATTTATGAATAATCCTTTCTGATAAGTTCTAATATTATGTATCGTCATACCTTTCAGCATAGAAGCCTCGTCTTCATAATAACTGATAACATCGCATATTTTATCACCATTAACTCGTTCTGCCATAAACTCTCCAAATTGTTCTTGTGCACTAATAGCAATATCATACTTTGAAATAGGCTCGTATATTTTTTCTTTGATAGAAGATAAAACAATATCTTTATTTGTTGATTTAACTTGAATTTCTAATAGATATTCAATCAGTTTTTCTTGTAAATAAGCAAAGTGTTCATGTAATTTTTTTACCTCTATGGTAGAGTTTTTCTTTAGGCACTCCTTTAGTAAAGCATAGTAATCTGCTTCAATATCAACCCAACCTTTTGTTTCGATTGATTGGCAAATGCGAGTTAATAGTTTGGATTTGTTCATAATAGCTAATCCTCCATTGCTAAAAGCATCGTAGAATTCCATTCCTGACATTTGCTGATAAGCAATGCTATTCTGCATTAAAAAACCATGCCACTGAGTAAAGTCTGTTTCTTCTGTGTCTAATTCAATACTGCACAATGGATCTTCCAATATAGAACAATGACAAAGAATCAATTCTCGTTTCCATTGCTCCCAATACCAATTAATGAAATCTGCATAGTTTGTTTTTAAGCCATGTGCGAGGTCAAAGCCATTTCCTATAAGTACAATTCTATTCATGGTTAAAGTTTAGTTAAGGATCTTATTTTACCATCTTTGTTACCTTATTAAATATTGGGGCCAGTTGAATATACCAATCAAATATTGTGTTCCAGTTGGTTTGATTGTTTGAATCAATGCTCTTCATTATGTATATGCGGCACGCTTTAGATGCTTCACGCCATACTATTTCACCGTCAAACATTTTTGCAATCTCCTCTGAATATGCACCTAATTCTGCATAATATTTCTTATCATCAGGGATATATATACCAATATCTACAGTTCCTTTTGTAGGTTGTACATTCAACGAAATATGACAATTACTTTTTCCTACAGCTAAATCGAACCACGAATCTTTGTGAGCACGACGGAGTTTGAATTCTTTTGTAAAAGTAGGATGAGCAGCAGCATAATTCCTAAATGCTTCCCAATAACTGATGCAGAATTTACCTCTTTCTGTAATCTCGGCAGATGTGTTTCTTTCTTCTTTGACCCAATCGTTAGGGCGTTCTACTATATTGAATTTTGGTGCTGGGAGCGAATCTCCAATACGCCATAACTCTATCTCTAGTAAGAAAAAGTTAATCTCGTTGTCTGTATGAGCATTTAACCATTCTATTGCTTGGCGATGCTCATCTCGCGCACGCTTGACAATCCAAATGATGTATTTGGCATCTTTACCACTAGCATAGGTAATGATTTTGCCGAGATGGTCGTGATTTGTAAATTCCAGCTGGTTTTCAATTATAATCTTCTTTCCTGTACCTTGCTCCTCTGCATAGATATCTACAGAATAGCCTCCTACAGAAGACTCGCGCTCAATTAGAGATATATCCAGCCCTATTGCATCTCCCAAGAGTGCCAGATTTTCTTCTTCTGCCAACCATGTGGAGAAATCATATTCTTCGTGTTTCCATAACTCGCGCAATTCGACGCGCTCTAATTTACCAATTGAAGCCATATATTTTTTTATTTTAATATTCTTTCCATCACCTTACTACACTTTCCCACCTTATAGTTTATTTTCATGAAAATATTACTTGGATTTCTTAAAAAAAGTGTTTCAAAATTCCTATTAAAAAAGTAAATGCAATTATCACAAAAGAGAGGAATTTGATCCATATCCATATATAACTTAATCTACTATGTTTGATTAAACTTTGATTATATGTTGTAAGATATTTTTTATCGCCATATTTTTTTTCAAGCGATAGTAATTTATTATAATAAAAACAAGTATCAATAAAATAATGTAAAATATCTATGGCAAGATAAGCAAAACCTGTAAACAAAGAAACAATCATCCAATTATTACTCAGCATAAAACTGCCATCATTATACGAAACCACCCATATTGTAGTAATAATGCCCATTACCAAGGTTCTAGTATTTTGTGATACTTTGGTAGATTGGGTATTATAGAATCCATTACCTTCTTCTATGGAATCTTCAAAATTCTTCTTTACTTGATCAGTTGCCATTATTTCTTAGGAAATCCAGCAGGACCTATATGACGTCCTACACCATTATTACCTTCTTGTGGAGGTTTTGTAGAAGGCACTTTTATTGAATTATTCTCTCTTTTCATATTTTATTTTCTTTTTATGCCAAATCCAGCAGGACCTATGTGACGCCCCTCGCCTCTCTCTTGTTTCTCTTCAGTATTATCCATAATTTATTTTATAATACATTTAAATGACTTTATCTAATATTGTATCTTTAAACGTTTGCCAAATGTCTAGATGCACTTTTTTATAGTCTTCAAAGAGTTGTTTTACAAACTCTATTTCGAAAACTAATCTAAGATCGTTTGGGTCGTTGTCTGGTTGCCCTTCTTTACGAGTTCCCACACGAGCAATCTTTATGAAATATAAATCTTTTATACCCTTGCCTTTGATATATGGCATGAAATAGTAAAGTTTGTTAAGAGCAACAGTGGATGGGAACTTTTTACCCGTGTAATAAATCTTTGCAGACTGGTCTAGATATTGCTCCATATTGTCTGCTTTGACTAGTGAAACAAGCAAGTTCTTATCTAATTTCAGTTCTGCATCTTTTGGCAGTTGCTCAACAATAGTATTATTTACAATTTCATCGGGATAATGATCTTTTAACTGTAAGAAATCAACAGTTCCTGCCATACCAGGACCATCGGATGGTTTTGCATATTTCTTGATAGTTGCTTTATCGCCAAATAGATATTTAGCAAACAATTTGACAACCTCCACATTTACAGCATTGCCAAATTGCTTATATGCTTGAGCATCCACAACATCAGGTTGGAATGTATCAGGGAAACTTTGCAGTCTTGCGCATTCGCGCAGAGTTAGTTCGCGCTGACGACATCCGACAATAGATGTTTGTGTAATAGCTACTAAAGCAGGGAAATATGTGCCAATTTTGACACGAATACCAGAAGGACGGAATTGCAAAATATGATTCCAAATATTAGGTTGCTTGTGTTGTCCTACTTGCCATTCCAACTTTGCCTTTGCTCCAAAGAAAAGTGGATTTTGTTTTGCTCTATTCAGCCATTCATCTATAAACTCCCGATTGTCAAGATACAATTGGTTGTTTTTATTGATAAAATTAATCTTCCAAGCAGGATAGCCAGTAGTATCTTCATTCAATGCTGGTTCATGCAAATAATCAGACCAAACAGGAAAGCCTGGTAGTTTCTTACATTTGATATTTTGGATAAATTCATTCCATAAGTCCACCAATTGAATTTTATCTTCGCTCAAACGATATTTTTGCAAGTCAATAATTTCTGCATCATCTTGCAAAATATTTTCTACACTACATTTTGGCAATTTGCCTTTTGCATTAAACTGAAAAACAGGTAATGTACCAATATCTTTGCGTACACACATAATGAACACACGCTCACGGTGTTGTGGTATGCCAAGATAATGAGGACTAAAAATTACAGGCTCTTCCAATACGTTGTAGCCGATGTTGGTCAAATGTTCGTGAATTGTTCGCCAAGTATTTCCTCCATCATGTGAAGCTAAATTGCGTACATTTTCAAGCAAAGCATATTTGGGCTGACAATGCGCCATAATGCGCTCCACATCAAAAAACAGAGTACCCTTTGTTTCATCGGCAAATCCTAATCGTTTACCTGCTTTTGAGAATGCTTGACATGGAAATCCTCCGCATAATACATCAAATGCGGGCAATTTAGCAGGATCTATTTTAGTAACATCCACATCGGGCTTAAGACCATAATTTGCCTCATATGTTTTTCTACAATCTGCATCTATATCACACGCAAATACACACTCTCCTCCAAGCGATTCCATTGCTTGATGGAATCCGCCTATTCCGCAAAATAAATCTATGAATTTGAATCTTTTCATACTTATTTATAGGTGTAGCGATATACTACATACTTATCCATTTCTTTTTTCTTAATAAGAAATTTCTTTTGTCGGCTTTTGCCGTCTGGCTGCTTACCTTGGTTAAAATCAGTCAGAACATCTCTGAATGTTACACTATTCAACTCAAGAATTGTCATCTTCATAAACCGAACACTATTTTTCATGCGCTCATGATACGACATATCGTCCTTTTCGTAATTAGGAAGAACCGAACGAATATACTGATTGCGCTCTATAGTCGCTTTGTATGCTGTTTCTTCAGAGTCTTTCATTGTTTCGTGTTCATAAATAACATACCAAAAACGGTCATGTTTATTGATACACTCTACAAAAGCCTCTTGGTCATTGCCTGGAGTAGAGGTCTTTTTAATATCACTTGCTTTAAGATCGCCATAGAATTGTTCACGCCCAAACCATATATCAAAATCGAAAGCCCCATCCTTATGCCCTTTATTGTCAGTCCCCACATATCTCATCAAGTCGAGCACATCATTATCTATGGTGAATTTATTAAACTTGTACTCTAAGAACCAACCAGCCCACTCTGCTTGTTGCCAATGTCGCCAACTATCTCCGTGCATCTCTTTAATTTTATCAACAGCATAGAGCCATTGACCAAAAGAGAAACCATTATTGAATTTAGCAAACAAGTCAAAGAGTTCATTATCTCCAGTTTTTGTACCAGCCAAATAATCCGCAAAGTCTTTTGCTCGTACAGAATATATATGATTGCCATACTGATCCTCACGATGGAAAACACCATTTCTTACCGCCTGGTAGAGGTCGTTGGTATATACATGTGCAGAAGAATTATGCAAGCCATGTTGCAAATAAGTATCTTTTGCAAAATCTACGAAAATAACATTATCTTGATAGTGATAAACTCCTACGAAACGAATATCATAATCTATCTTTGCGGCAATGGCTTCATTACAGAACTCTTGCCAACTGCTTGGCATTTGAATACGCTTTTTGAATATAGGATGAGGATTGCCCAAATAGGATATCGCTTTATGCAGAAGAATATACTTCTTTCCGTTAGTTCTATAAACAAATAACTTGCGCCCTAAAATCTCTTCTACTGCACAATTTTTCTCTCCTAAATAGTGAGTTAACGCAGCGCGTTGTCGCTTATTAGAACGCAGCACTTGATCATGCGCCACTTCCAACCCAAAGTCCGAACGGATTTGTTCGCTCGGTCTATTGTGCGACTTATCATCGCTTAATTTGCTTTTGTCAAAAAAGAAGAAAAACATCACTTTAATTTTTTGTATTTAACTTATGACATAACTAAAAAATCACATCTCTTAAATTCTGGATTATTTTTCAAATGTGGTTATACCGATGCGAGAATGATGACTTGCATACGCATGACCAATCATATCCATCATTTCTTTTTGAAAACAAAATAGAGGATCACTTATTAAGTTTCTTATCATTGATTTTGGCAAAGTAAATGAAAAATTCAAGTTAAATAATATTATTTTTTCTTGATCTTGTATATTATATGTTCCGCGAATACGTAGAATAGACTCCTTTAACTTTGATTTTCCTCTATTGGTTTTAGCATTGAATAAATCAGAGGATATAGCCATACCCAATAAGTATTTACATGTTCTTTCTTTACTTTGACAAAAGTCACAAGCGGCACTATATTCAACACATATTAATTGTATATTTTCTAAATCTTCCTGTATAATTTTAGGAAGTATTAAATCACAAAATTCTAAAACAGAATAACCAAATTTATCTATGAAGAATTCTTCATTAGGTTCTAGTATAATGGGACATAGTGCCCCTCTTGTTTCTGCAGTTATATTCCCCTTGCTTTGAATGTTGAAAATATTATTTAATTGTGATACTTTAAAATTATCAGGAAAACAAATATCATTTGATGTAGTTGAGTTTTCAAGGACATCAATATTCGTATTCCATAAAGTATGTTCAGAATTTCTAAAAGCATCTGATAATAATGGAATTAATGATTCTTTTATTGCATAGTCAGGATTTTGTTTCGCAAGTGCATATCCTACAGTCTGAACCGCAATTGCAGATAGAACTTGTTGGCAATTATTGTTAAATGTATCATTATTTTCCCAAACATTCCCCTTGGGAATTAAATTAATAAGTTTAGTTGTTGTCGAATCAACAACATCACTCATTATATTCTCATACTCAAAAATCAATTTAACAGCGGACTCTCCAAAAATACTACATATTTTATCATCAAGACTATTGTTCTCGTTATAAAATTCTGTTTTATCGATATTTGTTATGTAAAAAGGAGAATGTTTGATAAAATCTGCATTACTATCTCTTGTTACAAATGTTTTAAAATTAGCAATCCACTCGGTATTGCTAGTCCATAACACAAGAATATAAGGACCATTATCTTCATGTATGTAATGAGTTATAGCATCCTGTAGAGTAGAGTTACGTTGTTGCTCTGATTGGGCATTATTTAAATTAATATCTAAAAACAACATTCTAACTCCCTTTAATGGATTAGAATAAAATGAGTCATAAATAAATTTTTTACATCCAATGCCTTTATTATAAAAAACATTCGATAATTTTAACAAATCTTCTTCATGATCATCTACCATTATGATTCTATTGGATTCAGTAAGCATAATTATTGTTGTTTTGTTTTAGGAAATATTAATACTATGCATGCACCATTGTATACCTTGGGTATATCTAAGTCAGAAATGTCTGGGAACAACAACTTTCCACCAATTGTTTCCATTACTAAATTCACAAAATACAATCCCATACCCATACCACCTTCTTTAGTTGTTTTAAAAGGTTGAATCATATCTTCAGGTTCTAGTGTAAAACCAAGTCCAGTATCGGCAATGATGATAGCATCACCATCGAAAGATTTCACATCACTTCCTATATAGATTGCAGATTTATGATCATCACCTAATATCTCATGTTGAGCAGATACCCAATATATTGCATTATCTATTATATTAGAAATGGAACTTAATAGTAAGTTGCTAGGACCAATTATTTTAAAGTCAGGAGACTCCTTTGATAACAAAGGAGAAGAAAAGATAATATTGTGATAGTTAAAACGACTTTGGTTAATTTGAACAGCTCTATCCACTATAACAGATGCCATCAAAGTTTGTTTTTTCTTTTGTTTAAGAATAGGAGAGAAATTTTCTAATAATAAATTGAGATTTTTTATTCTTGATTTTAGACTTGTAATATTAACATTGGTAGTATCCAAATCAGAACTAATATATTTCATCTCACGCTCAATTTCATGAAAAACTAATGCCAAATTTATTCCTGTCATTCCAGAATTTAGCATTATATCTCGCATTTCATTATATTCTCGTTCGACTTTTTGAATAAGTGGATTAAACTCTGCACGCAGATTTTTTTGCTCCAACTTCTGTTCTAACTCCTTAATAGTTTCTGATAACCCAACTTTCTTGTTTATTGTCGTGCTAGCCAGTACAGCCTCAAGTTGTTGCTTATCATTATCCGCAGTTCTTTCAAAAAAGGAAAATACAGATTTTATAATGTCTTTAAACCGTTGGTATGTTTCATTGTCTAGGAAACCTTCACGATTCGTTTTCTCTATTAATCCTTTTTCACTATCTTTAAGATTCAAGGAAATAGCACCAATAGTAACTTTCTTACTAAAATGGTCACCAGTACGCTGAATTTTTGCTAATTCTAAATCTAACCAATCATCAGACTTTTCTCCATAGTTATATACTCGAACATTGTCTCGATAGATTTTTATTCCACAATTCTCTCTGATATACTCTTTTATGGAGTTATTTCTTCCGACACCATATACACAATCTAAAATTTGTTTACTTTGATTAAACACATAAAACTGCCCTGTTATTTTACCTATACATTTTAAGTCTTCTGTATGTAAAAAATATTTTTCTTTACCATTTACGTCTCTGGCAAAAGTTTTAGGATTTACAGAAAGTTGTTGCGCCTTATTATGTAGATGATTATCAGACAAACCTCGGTAAGAGTGTGGCATAAAAGAATACTCCCATTCAAACTCCGCAAAATCATTCACATCAACAGCAGGCTTCAATGAAAATTTAAATTGATATAAACTATCAGATAAAATCTCTTTTCCTGTTTTAATATCTTCTATCCATTGTTGTTTGTCTTCATCACATTTGATAACAACCTCAAAATTATCTATTGGTTGGAAAGGATTTTTAAAACTATCTATTTTTCTCGCCAAATCGCGTAATTGAGTTTTAGTCCAATGCTTACATTTAAGTCCTGTTAAAGTTATTCTTGTTCCGTGAGATTTGTTGAATGGTTGAAGGACTCCATCTCGTACCTCTACATATAAGTCATCAATATAATCTCCTGATGAAATTAAATTTTTCCAATTAATTTCCAAATGAGTTCCAAATAAATCATCTTCAGTTTGAGATTCCAATAAAATAGAATCGGCTAACCGATGAACAGCTAATCGTCCAACTCCTTTATTTCCTAAAGAATATCGTTTATATTTTTTGCTTATTTTTGCCTCTTTTTTCTTATAGTTTGTACCTATCGTTAGCCAAACTTTGTGGATTAACTCCGTTGTCATTCCACACCCGTCATCTTCTATAATAATCTTTTGGTTTGGAGTGTTTAGGTCTACAAACGAAATGATAACCTCGTCTGCATCTGCATCATAGGAATTTTTAACCAATTCAAAAATGGCTAAAATATCACTTCCTATCAATTCATCTCCCAATAAATTTAGGATATTACTTGTTGCTTTTATTGGATACTTTTCTGTCATACCAATTGTGTTTTTATAGATTCAGCTATTGCTTTTGCCATAAGAGGCGGAACGGCATTACCTATTTGTTTATACATTGCAGATCGACTACCTTCAAAATAAAAGTTGTCAGGAAAAGATTGTATGCGAGCTGCTTCTCGGACGGATATGGAACGACAACAATCTAAAGACGGATGAATATAGTAATGCCCATCTTTGGATAAGTGGGCAACAATAGTGTGAGATTTTCCATTACCGTCAACAACTTTAAATCTATCTAAAAAAGATTTTTCGTTTTTCTGAGTTTTATATTCTGCAGGTAGATCTGTATACTTCACTCGCACCCCATTTTCATTCCACAATTTTATAGCATATGCGTATATGTTTGCATCATTAGAATTTAATGAACGAGCAATATTTTGAGTGACAAATGTGTCATCGGATAAACGAATTCCACTTTCTAATAGGTATTGATTAGTAGAGTGAGAATAACAAGAGATTTGCTGAACTTCACCTGCCTTCAAATTAGGAAGATCATACAAGAGGTCATTTATGGTAGCTGTTAACTCTGTTGTTTGAATGTCGGGATATCCAAAATCTTCATCTTGCTTCCATCCCACAATAATCAAACGATGTCTATCTTGAATGACGCCATAATTAGAGGCGTTTAACATTTTGAAATACACGTTGTATCCTAACTCTCTAAAGTACATTTGGAGATTTTTAAAGTGTTCACCTTTTTTTGAACTCAGTAATCCAGGCACATTCTCAAACACAAATCCACGAGGGGAAAATTCTTTTAGAAATTTACCATATTGCAGATACAATAATGTACGAGGATCATTGTCCATATCTTTTTTATGTCTCCCTAAAAGAGAGTATGCCTGACAAGGAGGACCACCAATAATAAAATCTATCTTCTTATTTTGGGCCAGTTTTTTGATTTGTTGAAAAATAGAATCTATCGTAGAATCAGATATTTCAGCATTTATCACAGAGTTAATAATATCAGCAGGAACACTACCATAGAGAGTTTCTCGGCTAATTTCACCCTTTAGGTATTGATGATACATACTCAATTGACCATGAGCATATAAATAATGATAGCAACAACGCGTCTTTAATGTACTACACGCATCCTTATCCATTTCAACATGGGCAATAGGATAAAAGCCTGCCTGAATAAATCCCTCAGACAATCCCCCTGCACCAGCAAATAAATCAATAATCGTGTATTGCTTTTTTTGTTTCGTTCTCATGTAGATATACTTTAGCGCGCAAAGATACAACTTTTTTTGCATATATGCAAATAAATAGCGAAAAAGTCGCCATTTTAGTTTAGAGAACGCGCCAAAGGCGCTACTGTTTAGGGGTTAGAGACAAGGCGGAATCTTAATAAACAGCACTTGGGGGTCACGGGGAGTTGATGCGGTCGTCTCCCGCTCTTCGGTCGGTCATCGGTCGGTGGAATTAGGTAAGGTATAAGAGAAGTAAAAAAGACGGAAATATTAAGAAAAGTACTTTTTATAGGCGAAAAGCGAGAGGTGAGAATAGGAATCTTAACTATCTAAACTAATCTTTTTTTGAAACAAAAATACGGCACTTTGTGCCTACAAAAATATCTAAAAATAAACAGAATATATTTGGTGTTATGGCTACCGCCATTTTGTATCGTTATATCTGCTGACTCACTTAAACAAGCTTAGATTCGTCATCATCTCTATCGATACTATATCTGCTTTTGCAGCTATTATACACCAAATAGTGTTTAAGGTCTAAGGTTTAAAGTTTAAGTTTATCAATTTCCTCTTGGAGGGTATTGAGGA
>JAGCLR010000325.1 GCA_017646885.1 Methanobrevibacter sp.
ATGAATACTGCTCTATTACTTAATTCCCTAATGAAGTCAGTATTATGTGAAACCATAACGATTGTAGTTCCAAATTCTTTACAAATACGTTTAAGTGAGTTTGAAACTGTTCTTAAGGTTTTAGGGTCTAAATCTCCGAATGGTTCATCAAGCAATAGAATATCCGGTTTAGATACAAGTACAAGAGCAAGCATAGCCCTTACCTTTTGACCACCAGACAATTCATAGGATTTTCTTGGCAAGATATCCAAAGGAAGATCCAATGCTTCAAATAAATCTTTTACTTCCTCTTTGATTAAGGTTTCTGGGAATTTAGGGAACAATTCATCTAAAATACTTGGGTCAAGGCCAATCTGTTCAAGACGTGACTTAGCTTCTCTTTCAGGCAAGTCTGTAAGTTGATACAATGCATCCAATAGGATATCTGGAAGGCCTTCTTCTTTAGCTTTTTTCTTCGCTTCCTCAACCATATCCCATCTTTTGTATCCTAACTTAACAGCCAATTGGCTTTGAATGGTTGCGTAATACATCAAAGCGAATTCCTGATGCATGAATCCAAGGTTTCTTCTGACTTCCATCCTATCAAGGCTTGCCTTTTCAATGTTTACCCAGACAATTTCTTCTTTTCCTTCATTGTCCTTAACGAGTTTAAAGGTAACTTCACCTTTGTCAGGAAGGTCAAGTCCACCAAGCATACGGAGAAGAATTGTCTTTCCTGCACCACTTGGACCTACTAAAGATAGGACATTTCCTCTATTTACATCCAAATTAACGTCACGCATATGCAAAACGTTTTTACCTTTAAGCAAATAGAACCTTTTGTCAATGTCATGCGCTTTGATGACAGTTTCATCTGTGGATTCGATATCAATGTCAACAGGGTCTTCGATATCGCTTAAGAACTCATCGATGATCTCATCAGGTTCACCTTCCTTGACGATTTCACCATCATCAAGCAAGATTACCCTATCAGCAAGGAACTTGTGAATTTCAGGTAAGTGAGAGACAAAGACAACAGTTATTCCAAGCTCTTCATTAGCCTTTTTAATAGCGTTCAATATTTCCTGCTTGGTTTTAGGACAAGCCATTGTAGCAGGTTCATCAAGGAGCATCACTTTAGGCTTTTTAGCTATTTGACGAGCCATGATAAGCCTTTGCTTTTCACCACCGCTTAATACTGAAGCAAGATGGTCTTTCTTATCATATAGGTCTACAAGCTTTATGATTTCAATAGCATCCTTTTCAAAGAGATTGAAAGCTTCCTCTAAAGGCACATCCCCTTCATCACCGTATTTAGCAGCATATAACTTTCTAAGCACATTATCCATAACGGATTCAGGCCAAATACCAAAGGATCTTTGAAGATGAATAGCTGTTTCCTTTTTGATTTGATTATAATAAAATTGAGAGGAGTCAGGTTTTATTGTGTATCTGCCTATTGTAAATTCTCCTTCATCAAACTTTTCTACACCACGGAGAATTCTTAAAAGAGAGGTTTTACCGGAACCGCTTGTTCCTAAAATACCTACTATCTCTCCTTCTTTCACTTCTAAGTTTATGTTTTTAAGAGCTTGAACTTCGTCTCCATCATCTAATTTATATGATTTGGAAAGGTTTTTTACACTTATCATTATACCACGATTTAAATTTTTAAATGATTATTTAATTAGAATAATAATTTATTAATTTCTCAATTATTAATAAAATATTTATACATAATATAATATTGAATTTACCTATATTTAAAACCTTTTCAAATGATAAAAAAATTTTTTAAAATAATTAAATATAAAAGCAAAAATTAATAAAATATCATTATTCATGTTTTGATAAATTTTAAAAAATAACAAGAATGGCCTGATTAAAAAAAAGGAGAAAATAAAATGTCTTTTAGTTTAGAAAGTATTGGAATGAAAGCAGGAGGAAAATATGAAACCATCTACACCACAATGAATAAGGATGGTGAAGCCAATGCAGCTCCAATAGGATTGAAATGTGTGGATGACTATGCAGTTCTTGCTCGCATATTTGAAGGAAGCAAAACCTTGGAAAACATTAAGGAAACAGGGATTTTCGTTGTAAACATTACAAGCGATCCAAGCGTATTTGCACGTTCATTATATGGAAATCTTGAGAAAGAAGAGTTTGTTCGTGATGATGACATTGTTTATCTGAAGAATGCTGACGCCTACTTCATTGCACTTGTGAAGTCAATAGAAGATAAGGAAATAGGAAAGGACCATGTGAATGATGGAGCTAAATTCAGCATAATCAATGCAGAATCAATAAAGATCATCATCAATAAGCCAGGTACAAAAGCATTGAATAGGGGAATCTTTGCATTTTTAGAATCTCTCGTCGACTATTCAAGAATAGAAATAATTGATGGTGAAAAAAGAGAAGCATATATCAATAGATTCAAGGAAAACGAAAGAGTCATTGATGTTGTAGCTGAAGAGGACGTGAAAGAGGCAATGAAAGATCTAAAAGAAAGATTAATTGAAAAAGGAGTTGAATTATAAATTTTAGATTTATAAATATCTGTTAAAAATAAAAAATAAGAGTTATAATGAAATTAATAAAAAGAATAAAAAAAGTGATTGGTTAAATCAACGATTTAACTAAAATTCAATTGGATAAAACTCAGTGTATTCAGAGTTTCTCTCTAAAGGAACTCTGCCTAAGTCTTTAACTAATTTGCTTAAGTCTCTAATGCTTGCATTTACACCATCTGGAGCTCCAGAAGCTTCAGACAATTCATCGCCGCCTAAAGTTCCACCTAAGTCATTAGCACCAGCTAAAAGAGATACCTGTGCAAATCTGAAACCCATCTTTACCCAAGATACTTGAATGTTAGGTATGATGTCTCTAAACATTAATCTTGCAACTGCATAAAGCTTAAGGTCTTGTGTACCGGTAGCTCCCAAATCCCTTTGGCCTTCAAGGAATATAGGGGAATACTCATGCATAAATGTCATTGGAATGAATTCATTGAAACCGCCGGTTTCAAGCTGGATCTGCCTTAAGATATCCAAATGCTCCACTCTTTCTTCCAAAGTCTCAACATGACCGTACATCATGGTGGCAGAACCTGTGATTCCCGCTTCATGAGCTATTTTAATTACATCAATCCATTCCTGTGTTGAAACCTTCTTAGGACAGATGATTTCTCTTGACCTGTCTGTTAGAATCTCAGCAGCAGTTCCTGG
>JAGCLR010000326.1 GCA_017646885.1 Methanobrevibacter sp.
GTCCAGGAGCGGTATGTACAAAACCGGTACCTTCACCTAATTCTACATGGTCTCCATGGAAGGTAGTGTGAATTAATTTATTTTCAGCTTCAAGTTCCAATTGTTTTGGCACTTGTTCTGCTAAAGGATAAACATATCTCAATCCTAAAAGTTCAGATCCTTTTACTGTCTTGATTATTTCATACATCACTTCCTTTTCTTCCTCTATGATGTATTTTTTCTCTTTTGACTCTTCATCTTCAGGATTATAATTTGGATTAGGCAATTTGTTTTTATGAATGACTTCAATTGGTCCTAAAACGGTTTCCAAAAGTTCGTTAGCTATAATTATGATTTCTTCTCCAATATCGTTTAATCTCTCATCCACTTTAACGAAGGAATAATCGAAATCCTCATTCAAACAGATAGCTAAGTTTCCAGGAAGTGTCCAAGGAGTAGTGGTCCATACAAGGAATGATTGCTTCAAGTCTGCATAATCCCCTTCAGTGATCAATTTCTCTTCCAATGGGAAACGTACATAGATTGAAGGGTCATCTCCTTCAGTATAGTCAATTTCAGCTGCAGCAAGAGCTGTTTGACAGTGAGGACACCAGCTGATTACCCTTTGGTCACGGGTAAGCAAGTTCTTTTCATGAGTTTTCTTCAATGTCCACCAAGCGGATTCCATATATTTAGGATCCAAGGTCATGTAAGGGTTATCCCAATCCATCCAAACTCCTAAGCTTTTGAATTGCTCAGTCATAGCAACTTTGTTTTCCATTGCAAACTCTTTACATTTGTTGATGAAGTTGTCTATTCCGTATTTCTCTTCAATTTCCTGTTTGGATTCGATTCCTAACAATTGCTCTACCTTATGTTCAATAGGCAAACCATGGGTATCCCATCCAGCTTGTCTCCTTAAGGAAAATCCGTTCATGGATTTGTAACGCAATAAAGTGTCTTTAATAACCTTATTCCAAGTAGTTCCTAAATGGATTTTTCCACTGCAGTAAGGAGGTCCGTCTAAAAATGAATATTGCGGACCATTTGCTCTTAAGTCATTGGTTTTTGAGTAGATGTCTTCATCTTCCCAAAAGTTTTGAACCTTTGATTCGATCTTTTTAAAGTCATATGATTTTTCTGCCTCTTTCAATGGCATATTAATTCTCCCAATAAAAAATGATTATTTAAATTTTTTAAATTGATAAGTTTCAATTATTTAATAATTTTAAGTTAATTTCAGTTAATTTCAATTTTATTAAAACTAAATAAATTATAACTTATTATGATATATATTTCTTATTTTAAAAATAAATAAACTTTATTATTATTAGTTTTTATAAAAATAATATTTATTATATAATTATAATATTATAGTAAAAATGAAAAACTAATATTAGATTGTTAAATTAAAATTAAAGTGTTAAAAATTATTTTTTAAGGAAAATATTTATTTACATTAAAGTTCAATAGAAAATAAGATATATATGTTGAATAATGATGAAAATAAAGATTTTAATGAAGATGATGATTTAAGAATTTTGTTCAATAGAAATTCCAATGAAAAAATAGCTGAAATAAGGATTGCCAATACTTTTCTCAAAAGATTTTTAGGATTTATGTTTAAAAAGAAATGCGATTATCCATTGCTATTTGAAATTCCTCAAAGCATTGAAATGAAAGAAAGATCCTCCATTCATAGCCTGTTCATGAGATTTGAATTGAAGCTTGTTTTTATAGACAATGAAAATAAGGTTTTTGAAATAGCTGACTTGAAGCCATGGAACTATTATGTTCCTAAAAAAGGGGCTAAATATATCATAGAATTTGATAAAAAAGATTTTGAAAAAAATGAATTTGGTAATTATGATTTGAAAATAGGTGATGAGATAGAATTAAAATAAAAAATAGAATTAAAAAAATAGGAATGAAAAAAATTCTATTTGTATTCAAAATTCTCTAAAACTTCTTGAGGAGTTGCAAATATTTCGATTCCTTCCATTTCAGATAATTTTTCGGTATTTGCTATATCTATTTCTCTCATGTGCATTGTGATGATTTTACCTGTGGAAACAGCATCATAAGGACAGATATCTTTACATGACCCACAACCAATGCACTTTAATAAATCTATTTCCTCATGGGGAACAATTGCGCCATTAGGACAAGCAAGAGCTGCTTCACATTCGTCACATTTTTGACATTTTGTTTTTTCAAGTTTTGATGGGAGAACTGTTTCAACATCTCCCCTTTCAATATCTACAGGCACCATAAGGGTTTTTACACTGCCTTTACCAGCTTGAGCTACAGCATTTGTAACAAGAGTATCTGAAATCCCATGGACAATCTTTGCAACAGTGTTAGCAGTAGTTGGGGAAACAATTAAAGCATCATATTTTCCAAGTGAAAGCCTGCCAGTAATTGGAAAACTGAATTTTTGATTGGAATCACTTGCTAGTTCCCTATATCTTCCACCAGTTACAGCTACAACCCTATCATAAAGACCATACATTTTTAAAACTTCTTCAGAAGCTTGTGATAAAAATACAGTGATGTCATTATATTTTGCTACCTCTTCCATAGCTTCAACACTTTCTCTAAGCAAATGTCCTGCACCAGTAAAAGCCCATCCTATTTTCATAAAATATCTCCAAAAAATAGTAAAAAAATAAAAAACTAGTAAGGCAATACTCCCACTAGTGAAAAGAGTTTTGGTCAAGGTTTTTGAGCCGAAGGCTCAAAAAGCTTGTTAGATATGTTCAATGAACTTGTATCCTTCTTCTTCTGTGAAAGCGTAGTGAATTGTTCTGTACCCAGACATGAATTCAGCAACTTCATCCTTAATGTCTACTTTGTCACCTTCAGCAACTCTCCAGATGAATTCAGCAACTTCTTCCATTTCTTTTTCTTTCATTCCTCTTCTGGTGATTTCTTGAGTACCGATTCTGATACCAGATGGGTCATCACTGTCATTTACATTGTCACCAGGAATGAGGTTTTTGTTAAGAATGATATTGTTTTGCTCTAATTCCTTAGCTAAGATGGTAGCTCTTTTAACATCTCTAACATCCATAGCAACTTGGTGGGATTCAGTGTATCCTAAGTCTTCACACATTACATTGAATCCTTGTTCTGCAAGTGCACCTGCTAATGCTTTAGCGTTTTTAATGGTTTGTTTAGCATAATCTTCACCAAACTGAAGCATTTCAGCGGTAGCAATACCTAAACCAGCCAAGTGGTGTAAGTGGTGGTTACTTACTACACCAGGGAATACAGCATTGTCAATTAAATGTTCATTTTTCTTATCTGATAAGATGATTCCTCCTTGAGGACCTGGGAAAGTCTTGTGGGTACTTCCCATAAGGACTTCAGCTCCTTCTTTTAAAGGATCTTGGAATTGTTTACCAGCAATTAAACCGAGTACGTGAGCACCGTCGTACATGATGGTTGCTCCTACTTCGTTAGCTGCATCTACAACTTCAGATACAGGGTGTGGGAATAAGAATAAACTTCCTCCAAAGAGGATGATCTTTGGTTTTTCCTCTAAGATCATTTTGTTCAATGCATCAACATCAATGTTCATGACAGATGGGTCAAATGGATGTTCTAAAGTTTTTAATCCTCTAATACCTGCAGCACTTACATTTGCATGTGAAATGTGTCCTCCGAAAGGAATGTTCATAGCAATCATTTTGTCTCCAGCTTTAGCAAAACCGAAGAAAGCAGCGAGGTTTGCAGTTACACCAGAAACAGGTTGAACGTTTGCATATGTACAGTCATAGACTTTACAGGATAATTGTTTTGTAATGTCTTCAATTTGGTCAATGTAGGTACATCCTTGGTATAATCTTTCATAAGCTTGTCCTTCTGCATATCTGTGAGCCAAATCAGAAGCCATTGCGGTTGTGACAGCATTACTTGTGGTATTTTCACTTGCAATGAGGTTAACGCTGTCTCTCA
>JAGCLR010000039.1 GCA_017646885.1 Methanobrevibacter sp.
CATGGTGGAAGCGTTGAAAAGTATGCTCCTGGAAAATGCATTGGAGGAGACATCTTTACAAACCGCCAATCAATCCTGCCTATAACCCATGAGTATAGGGAATGTGATATTGACACTTTGGGTGCATCAAGCAGAGGACCAAAAAGAATAGTCTACTCCACTGATGACTTTGAAGTCTACTATACTGGAGACCATTATGCAAGCTTTGAACATTTAACTTAAATTCATAAGCGGCAGAATTATTAATTTGATACTATGACAAATAAACTGATCGAAAAGAGAAGACTTAGAAAAAAACTAAAGAAGATGATAGATAACATGAATGAAATAGTCTTGTATGGGGAAGAGATGAAAGAGAATCCTCATGAATACATTAAGGAAAAACTGGATTTCCCAGATTATTATGGTGAAAATCTTGATGCATTATACGATTGTCTTTGTGAACTATCTCTAAAGATAATCATCATTAAGGACAGCTCAATTCTTGATGAAGATCTAATAGCTACTTTTAAGGATGCATCAGTTGAAAACCCTGATTTAAAATTAATTTTAGATTAATTGCCATTAATCTAAATTCTTTTTTTATTTTTAATTCAAAATTCTAATTTTAGCTTTAAAATTACTTTATTTGAAATCACGATTATTACTAATAATTAAATAATATAAAAAATAAAGTTATAATATTATTGTGTATATAATATTTATCAATAAATTATTTTTAAAACGAAAACGGTGAAAATATGAGAGTTTTACTTATTCACTCTGATTATATAAAATATCAAGTAAAAAACAAAACTCCAGTAGCTGAAGAAATCGAAGAAGCTCAAAAAAATGGGGCTTTTGATGAAGCTTTGGTTGTTTTCTCATCAATTGAAAAAGAGGATGAGGAAAATCCAAACGCTATTGTCAAGAATTTAGTTGCTGAAGTAATAAAAACCAATGAAGAAGTCAATGCAGAAAAAATCGTTTTATACCCATATGCTCACCTTTCTTCATCCCTTGGTGCTCCTAAAGTAGCTGTTCAAATATTGAAGGATGCTGAAGATGCACTTAAAGAAGAGGGATTGGATGTATTTAGAGTACCTTTCGGATGGTATAAGGCATTTGAAATTTCTTGTAAAGGACACCCATTATCTGAACTTTCAAGAACCATCACTGCAGATGTCGAAGAAGAGGAAGAGAAGGAAGAGAAAAAGCCATCCACCTGGTTAATCTTTAAGGATGGAGAAACCTTTGACCCTAAGGAATACAACTACGAAAGCGAAGATTTGAAAAAGCTTGTTGCATATGAACTTGGAGAAGGTGCTTCCGACGAAGGAGAACCTCCACATGTAAAAATCATGAGAGAAAAAGAGTTATGTGATTACGAGCTTGCTTCAGATATCGGTAACCTCAAATGGTATCCTAAAGGTAGATTGGTCCGTGACTTGCTTGCTGATTACGTTTACAACTTTGTAGTTGACTTAGGTGCAATGCCTATCGAAACTCCAATCTTTTATGACCTTGCAAATGATGCAATCAGGGAACATGCAGCAAAATTCGGTGAAAGACAATACAAAACCGCAACCAAAAAAGACTTAATGCTTAGATTTGCATGCTGTTTCGGTGCATTCAGAGTTCTTGGCGGATCTTTCCTCACTTGGAAAAACTTGCCTGCAAAGGTTTACGAATTATCCACTTACAGTTTCAGATTCGAGAAAAGAGGAGAAGTTGTAGGTCTTAAGAGACTCAGAGCATTCACCATGCCAGATATGCACAGTTTCTGTGCTGACATGCCTCAAGCACTTGAAGAGTTTGATGCTCAAGTTGACATGTGTGTTCAAACCGGTGTAGACCTTGACGTTAACTATGAAGCAATCTTCAGAGCAACCGAAGACTTCTACGAAGAGCATAAGGACTGGATGGAAGCAACCGCTAAAAGAATCGGCAAACCATTATTACTCGAAATCTTGCCTGAAAGAAAACACTACTGGTCCTGTAAAATCGACTTTGCAGCTATTGACTACTTAGGAAGACCTATCGAAAACCCTACCGTGCAAATAGATGTGGAAAGTGGTAGAAGATTCGGCATCGAGTATGTTGATGAAAACGAAGATCCTCAAAACCCAATCATCTTACACTGTTCACCTACAGGTAGTGTGGAAAGAGTTATCTGCAGCTTACTTGAAAACACTGCAAAAGAAGATGGAAAAGCACCAATGTTACCAATTTGGTTAAGCCCATCTCAAGTCAGAATCTTGCCAATCGGTGAAAAGCACTTAGATTATGCTAACGAATTGGCTGATAAGATTGCAGCTGAAAACATTCGTGTAGATGTTGACAACAGTGACGACAGAGTAGGTAAGAAAATCAGAAACGCTTCTAAAGAATGGATTCCTTACATCGTTGTAATTGGTGACAAGGAAATTGAAACCGACAATTACAATGTAACTGTAAGAAAAACTGGTGAAAAGGTTGACATGACTGCAGATGAACTTATTGCATCTGTCAAGGAAGAAACTGAAGGAATGCCATTTAGAAGACTTCCTTTACCAAGAAACGTTGCTGAAAGAATTAATTTCAAATAAGTTGATTTAATCAACTTATACTTTCTTTTTTTTAACGACTTTTTATTTGTTCGTATATTAACTAAATTTGCTTTTTTTAATTCTCTTTTTCAATCATTAAATTGATTAATAATCTTATATTTAAATATTAAATTGAATAAATAGTAATATGAACAATTATTATAACAATCATTATGAACAATTTTATTATACATTATTAGATATGGATTGTTTTGTTTTATCAGGAGGGGCTTACGATTAACATAAAGAGAATTTTTATCGTTTTAACTGTTTTGCTTATTTCATTTTTAATGATTAGCTCAGTTAGTGCAGGTTGGTTTGATTTTTTAGGTGATGATTCAAGCGCTGAAAACAATGAAACCAATTTTGTTGTCGGATACTTTGTTGAATTTCCACCATTCGAATATACAGATGAAAACGGTGAAGTGACAGGTTTCGATTTAGACTTGGCACAGGAAGTGTGTGACAGAAACAATTGGACATTGGTGGAAAATAAGATTATTGATTGGGACACCAAAGAAGCGGAACTTGACTCTGGCGCTATAGACTGCATTTGGAGTGGATTTACAATCAACGGCAGAGAAGATGATTACGCTTGGAGCGAACCATATTTCAACAATTCCCAAGTATTCGTTGTAAAAGCGGATTCCAACATTTCTTCAATTGAAGACTTGGAAGGAAAAGATATAGATGTGGAAATGGGAAGCAGCGCTATTAATGCTCTTGAAAACAATAAGACCTTAAAAGACAGCTTTGTTAATATCTATGAAATAACTGATTATAATACAGCATTTATGGATTTGGAATCTGGAACTTGTGATGCTGTTCTTGGGGATGCTGAAGTCATGAAATATATAATCAATACAAAATATGATGAGGAAGACTTTAGAATCTTAGAAACTCCAGTATCAATTGAACAGTATGGTATTGGATTCTCAAAGGACAATACTGAATTGAGAGATCAAGTCCAAGAAACATTAAATGAAATGTATGAAGATGGAACTGTCGATAAGATAGCTCAAAAATACAAAGATTATGGAATTCCTGAAGGGGTAATCTATCCATAATTCTTTTTCTTTTTTTAATTTATTTTTTAATCTATATTTTAAAATTATTTTTTTATTTTTCCACTTGTTTTTTTAAAATATTATTACTTAACTATATATTGTATTAAAATCATAAATTATATTGTATAAATACTTACTATATTATGAAAATAATAATATGTAATATTTAAACTGAATTAAATAAGTTAAAATGATTTATATTTAAAGAATCATGATTATAAAATTATTCTTGAAATTGGAGGATATGAAATGTTTATAGGAGAAGCTCTTATCGGAGACGGAGACGAATTAGCACACGTTGATTTACTTATTGGTGAAAAAGATGGTCCTGTAGGAAACGCTTTTGCTAATGGATTAAGCCAATTATCTGTTGGACACACCCCATTGCTCAGTGTAATCAGACCTAACTTAATTACCAAGCCAGCTACCATCATTATTCCTAAAGTAACTGTTGGTGACTTAGATGATGCAAGCAAAATCTTTGGACCAGCTCAAACTGCTGTAGGTAGAGCTGTAGCTGATTGTGTAGAAGAAGGAATCATTCCTAAAGACAAAGCTGAAGATTGGGTAATTAATGCAAGCGTATTCATTAGCCCAGCTGCACAGGATTACAGAAAAATCTACCAATACAACTATGCAGCAACCAAACTTGCAATCAAAAGAGCATTGAAAGGATACCCAGACATTGACAAGGTATTATACGAAAAAGATCGTGGAACCCACGCAATTATGGGATTCAAAGCAATCAAGCTTTACGAACCACCTTACTTGCAAGTTGCTCTTGACCTTGACAATGAGGAAGCAATGGCAAGAATCATCAAGCAACTCCCTAACAGAGAAAGAATCCTCCTTGAAGCAGGAACTCCTCTCGTTAAAAAATTCGGTGTTGGAATTGTTGGAAAGATCAGAGAATTGGCACCAAGTGCATTCATCATTGCTGACTTGAAAACATTGGATGTAGGAAGAGTTGAAGTCAAGATGGCAGCAGATGAAACTGCTGATGCAGTTGCTATTTCCGGTCTCGGTACCATTGAATCCATTGAAAAGGCAATCCACGAAACTCAAAAGCAAGGTATCTACTCCATCCTCGATATGATGAATGTGGATAACTTCACTGACAAGATCAAACAACTCAACCCAGAGTTCATGCCAGACATTGTTCTCTTACACAGAAATGTTGACCTTGAAAGTAAACTTAGAGCAGAAGGCAAAAACCTTGATGACGTAAGTGCATGGGGTAACATCAAAGAAATTAAAGAGCTCACTGGCGGTTTAGCTGCTGTTGCTGGAGGAATCACTCCTGAAAAAGCAGAAGAAGCATTTGAAAAAGGTGCAGATATCATCATCGCGGGTAGATACATCATCGGTTCCGGTGACCCAAGAAGAGCTGCAGAAGATTTCTTAGCTCACATGCCTGTAGATCCAAACCACATGAGAGTGGTAATGGAAGACGATGAGCAAATCTAAGTTCAGTGAAAGAATTAAAATTATTAGGCATTAGCTAATTAGATTATTCTAATTAGCTATTTTTTTTAAATAATTTTTTATTTTAAACTGTTTAAATCATTTAAGATGAATGAATTAAGGTGAAAGTATGGGATTTTGCAATTCTTGTGGAAGACCTATGGGAAGAAATGACTATGGAACCAATGAAGACGGCAGTCCAAACATGGATTACTGTAAGGATTGTTTCCAGAATGGAGAATTTACAGAACCTGATATTACTGTAAATGAAATGATCATTAGACATGCAAAAAGAATGCTTAAAAGAAATCCGGATTTACGTGAAGAGGAAGCAACTGGAATACTTTGTAACTTCTTGCCAAACTTGAAAAGATGGAATCCTAATCCTGATGATGAAATCGATGAGGATGAGGAACCTGTCATGGGTTACAGAGGTAATGCCAGAGACATGTTCTAATTAAAACAAGATTTTATAAATTTATAGAAGTTTTTATTTAAAGTTTTAACTTCTATAATAAACTATTTTTTAAAAACTTTAAAATTAATAAAAAAAGATATGAATAGCTATTTTTAACTAAACTATTTTTAAAAAAATGAAAAAATCAGCTATAAATTAATTAAAATA
>JAGCLR010000327.1 GCA_017646885.1 Methanobrevibacter sp.
TATAAAAAGAGTTTGAAAGGCCATAATAAGTATGAAAAATCTGATTTAGATGTTTTAAACTAATTTGATATAATAAACTAAGTAAAGAATATATTTAAGGATAGGAAAATCATATTTAATCATATAATCTAGCAAATAATACATAAGTAAAAATGAGTGGTTTGATGAATTTGGAAGAGAAAAATTCAAGGGAAATAGAAGAATTTCTTAAATCAAAAGGAGCAGAAGTAGTAGGTTTTGCTAGTTTAGAAGGTATTAAAAACGTTCCTAAGGAATATCCAAACAGCATTTTAATTGGAATTCCAATAGAAAAGGACGCTTTAAGAACCATTTACACCGATGACCAGTCCATATATGTTGAAGCTATGAAAAGCTTAGCACTTAAATTAAATGATATTGTTCTTGAAGGGGAAGAATACATAAACAATACAATGAATTACAATGCTTTGGCAATGTCCCGTGAAAGGGTTGCTAAGGATTTTGAGGGTTTGGCAAGCAAAATTCCCCATAAGACAACAGGTACAAGATCAGGGCTTGGCTGGATTGGAAGATGTGCACTTCTCATTAGTCCAAAATATGGGGCTGCACTTAGATTATCCACAATCCTAACAGACATGCCAATCAAAGTTGGAACACCTATTGACGATTCATTGTGTGATGAGTGTACAGACTGTCAAGACGTGTGTCCAGTTGATGCAATAAACGAAGTGAAATGGGATTCCAGAAAAGAAAGGGAAGAATACTTCGATGCAGAAAAGTGTTTTGAATTCATTAAATCAGAAATGAAAAGGACAAATGGAAAAAGCTTATGCGCTAAATGCGGACTTGCTTGTCCTTACACTAAAGAATATCTTGGCATAAAAACAGATAGGGATTTGGTTAAGGAATTATAATAAAAAATAGAAAAAATTTATTTAATTAATTTTAATTAAAAAAAGAAAAAGAGAAATAGGATAAAAACAATCCTATAAAAATTTATTTTATTTCAGCTTCAAATACTAATTGAGCAGGCCCCTTCATGAATGCTCCGAGTTCTCCGTCCTCTTCATAGACATTAAACTCTAAGTCTCCACCAGGCAAGTGAAGAAGAACTTCATTGTCAAAAAGACCTAATTTTACACCAGCAAGTGCAGTTGAAGTTGCACCGGTACCACATGCTAAGGTAACACCAGCACCACGTTCCCAAGTTCTCATTTTTCCTTCATTCTTGCTTAATACTTCAACAAAATGAACATTGATCTTTTCTGGGAATACTTCATGGCATTCAATAGCTGGACCGTATTTGTCAATGTCTATAGCATCTACATCATCAACAAAAAGGATTGCATGAGGGTTTCCTACATTGACACAAGTAGCCTTGAATGTAGTGTCGATTACTTCAAGGTCACCGTCAACAAACTCTTCTGAATCTGCAATCATAGGTATTTCAGGAACTTTGAAAGTGGATTTACCCATATTTACCTTAAAGAGAACAGGTTCGCCATCTTCTACAGTGATTTCAATTGTCTTGATACCTGATTTGGTTTCAACGGTCATTGTTTCCTTTTCCACAATCTTGTTTCTGTAAACAAAGTCTCCAAAACAACGAATACCATTTCCACACATTTCCGCTTCAGATCCATCTGGATTGAACATTCTGTATCCGATGTCTGCCACTTCAGATGGCACAACGAACAATACTCCATCTCCACCTACACCAAAGTTTCTGTGGCATAATTGTCTGCAAGCTTCAGCTTTGTCAGCTTCAGGAATCTGTTCACCTTTGCTTTCATCAATAATAGGGAAATCATTACCGATTCCATGCATTTTAGCAAATTTTAAACCTTTTAAATCTACCATAATATCACCAATTGATAGTAAGAAAATTCAATTTGCACCTATTGTAAATGGTCAGGAACGGA
>JAGCLR010000040.1 GCA_017646885.1 Methanobrevibacter sp.
ACTCATGCTTTGATAGATAAATACACCGCCTAAATCAACATATTGACCATTGTCCTGTCTGTTTCCACCTGCAGCTGCAGACAAGTCACAGTTAGAGAGTTCAATGCTGTTTTTACCTTCAATACAAGCTATTTGAGAAACATAAGCAGTACCTACAGAGTTTGCTACAGTTATGTTTCCTGTAGAATAGATTATTGGTGAACCTCTGCCGCTTTGCTTGCTTACTCCTGTATTCAATTCACTGTTAGATACATGAACCTCTCCTTCACCACGGTCTGTAGCAAGAGCTGCACAGCTTTGACCATTTGTATTGATTACCACATTCTTGGCATTGATGATACCATTGTATGTTGCATCAAGTCCACGGGACTTATCGCTGTATGTTGTTATTTCCACATTTTCAATATTTGCCTCTGTAGTTCCCTCTACACTATCTTGGTTAGATGCAGTCATGCTTGTTGATTCTCCACCACCCGATGCACCATTTGAATCCGGCATTTCAGGAGGAGTTCCACCATCAGAACCAGTATCACCAGAAGGCATGCTGGGAGGAGTTCCTCCATTAGATGAATCACTTCCTGAGCCACTTGAACTTTCTGCCAATCCATTTCCATCTAAAGCAACATTAGAGGAAGAGCTTCCAGAACTTTCCGCATTTGTTACAAAAATACCATTTGATCCTTTTGAATTTGTACTTATCTTAACATTTGAAATATCCAAGCTTCCATTTGTATTTACCAAAATCGCTGAATTGATTCCATAAAAGTCAGCATCATCTCCAGTTGACGCTGTATCACCAGTCTTATTAATTATGGAATTAGCTAATTTCAATACTCCGTTGTTTTTTACTAAAACAGCGTTTTCATCAGAAGAGGAACTTGAATACAAACCATTGTCTGCAGAGATCTCTTCTGAGTCAACAACTAAATTTCCCTTATCTTCAAGTGCATTTGCATCAACATTTATTGAAGCACCATTACCTGATTGCATATTGATTAATGCAAAGGCACCAGCACATATTATTATGATTATTGCCATTATTGCAATTAAGATTTTTTTGTTCATAGAAATAATAACTCCAATCCATATTATAAATTTTTCTAAACCGAGTTAACCATTATTGTCAAAAAATTGATTTAAAAAATCTAAAAAAAATTGAAAAAATAGAATTTTTTTAGAAAACCTGTATGAAAATTTTCGCATATGAAACAAGTATAACTTTAATTAATATGAAATGTAAAATAAAAAAAGATATTAAGACAAACTATAAAATAATTATAGCTATCTTCAATATAATTAATAGCATTATTTGAAATATGAAATTAATTCTTTAGTATCTACATCAAGTCTTAAATTTGTATCATTTTGATAAACTTTTGCTATAACTGGAACATCACAAAGATCTTCAACCATTTTGATATTGTCATTTTCCATAAGTTCATCCTTGTAATTGTTCATGATGATTCCACATACATGAATGTTTCTGTTTTTTAAGTATTCAACTGTGGTGACAATTGAGTTGATGGTTCCAAGTCCAGCATCTGCAATGAGTATGACATCAAGACCAAGATGTTTGATGATATCCTCCAACATGATATTATCCATATGATCTTTTCCTTCGTAACGTATAGGACAAACTATTCCCCCACTTCCTTCCATAACAATATAATCATATTTTTGGGATACCTTTTCATAGGCATCTTTCACTACAGCTAAGTCAACTGGATTTCCTTCAATCTGACTTGCAAGATGTGGTGAAACTGCAGTTTCATAAATGTATGGAACCAAAAAATCTGTATCTTCTTCTAAACCAGCCATTGTCAATACTTCTACAGCATCTCCAGGAACCAAAGAACCATTTTCGTCTCTTATAGCCCCACTTAAAGCTGCCTTAAAGTAAGTGGCATCATATCCATTGTCACGAAGATACTTTAGCAACAAACCAGTGACATATGTTTTTCCAATATCTGTTCCAGTTCCAATTACAAATATTCCATTAGACACAATCATCACAATCCATCTATTGAGTAAGTAATTTCAAAGCCTAATTCTTCCAAAAGTTTCAAGTCATTGTCCAATGCCACACCTTGAGTGGTTAGCATATTTCCTAAAATTCCAGCATTTGCACCTGACTGGAATGCTTTTCTTCCATTATCTCCAAGGAGCGCTCTTCCACCAGCCATACGAATGTAGGAATCTGGGTTGATGAATCTGAATATTGCAATTATCCTGCAGGTTTCATCATTGGACAGTATTTCATTGTTTTCAACAGGAGTTCCCTTGATTGGATTCAATACATTTATCGGTATTGACTTGACGCCGAACTCTCTCAATTGGAGTGCCAAGTCAATTCTGTCTTCAAAGTTTTCACCCATTCCAAAAATTCCGCCACTGCAGATCATGACGTTTTCATTGTGAATCATTTCTATGGTGTCGAGCTTTTCATCATAGGAATGGGTTGTGCATATTTCCTTGAAGTAATTCCTTGAGCTTTCAAGATTGTTGTGGATTCTGTCTACACCTGCATCATTTAATGTGGATATCTGGTCTTTTGTCAAAAGTCCTAATGAAACGCAGATTTTGATATCGCTGTTTTCCTCTTTCAGCTCTTCAATGAGTTCAGACATTATTTCAAAATCTTTTTGGGTCACTTTTCTGCCTGAAGCAACATAGGATATTCTCTTGAATCCTGAATTGTAGATAGCCAATGACCTTTCCTTCAATTCCTCTTTGGATAAAAGCGGATATATTTCTATGTCAGTATCATAATGATTGGATTGAGCACAGAACTTGCAGTTTTCACTGCATCTGCCGCTTTTTACATTGATTAGCATGCATGCATCAAAATTGTTTCCACAGAATGACTCTCTTATTTCATTTGCTGCACTTGCCAAGTCATCTAATGGAACGTCAATGAGATTCATTGCATCCTCTTTAGTGACTTTGTAACCATTCAACACCTTGTTCTTTAACTCATTTACATCAAACATGATACCACATAAACATTACAATTGTTATAAAAATAATCTGTTATAATTGATAAGAATATAAATCTAAAAATTGAAAAATTTTTAAAAAGTTTGGCTAAAGCTTTCTAGCGAAAACCAAGTAACCGCTATGGCCAACCATTCTTGTTTTTGGTCTTGTACCTTGAGGCCTTATTTCCATTTCTCTCTCAAGGGTTTCAAGGATTGTAAGATCTCTAAATCCTAATTTCTTTGCAATTCTATAAGCTGTTTCAGCTTGATCGATATATGGAGCATAAACCGCTAACCATCCTCCAAGCCTTAATGCCTTTTTGACATCTTCGAATATCTCAAATGGCTTTGGAAGGTCAAGGAAAACCAAATCGATTTCCTCTTCATCGATTCCATCCTTGATGTTTTGGTTTTTGACTTCAATGTTCTTTATTCCAAAATCATCAATGTTCTTTTTAGCGACCTCTGCAAAGTCCTCTCTAATTTCATAGGTGAAGACCTTACCTTTTTCTCCAACAACATTTCCGAAGTTCAATGCAATTGCTCCAGCTCCTGTACCTGCATCTATAACTCTGTCTCCTGAACCGAGTCCAGTGCGAGCAAGAACAGTTCCAATATCCTTTTGAATAAGAATGGAACAACGCCTGTCCATTAAGTCTATGAAATCATTTACGGTTGGCTTAATGACTTTAAACTCCTTATTTAAATGAGTGATTATTGTATCACCAATAGTAGCTCTTTCCATTTGCTCTTTTTTAATAATACCTAAATCAGATTGGAACTCTCTGTCTTC
>JAGCLR010000328.1 GCA_017646885.1 Methanobrevibacter sp.
GAATTTAGAGATATAGCTTCTGTTGTCATTGGATTTTGTTTCAATGTATAATCTTTCCATTCTTGTAATTACACCTTCAAACTTACTGTTTACTCTGATAGACCTGTTTCATCTCTTAAATGCAAATGCCACCTTTTCATTGGAACCGTAAAGAATGATGTGTTGCTGTTCTTCAGTTAAATCCTTAAATGGAGTATCCATGCTAAAACCGAAATGGTCAGCAACTGCCTTAAGCATTTGGTAATAGTAATTTTCCTTTTTAGTTGATTTTGACCATGGAACAACCGCTCCATCATTTAGGCTTAGGTTCTTGTTAGGCACAATCAAGTCAGGATCCATTTCCATTTTGGTTCCAATACCGTTACATTCAGGACATGCCCCTTGAGGTGCATTGAATGAAAACATACGGGGAGTCAATTCCTGGAAACTTATGCCACAGTTAGTACATGCAAAGTCTTCAGAATATGTTTTTTCATATGTTGATTCATTTCCTTCATCATCCCTTTTATTAAACATAACAGTTACAAGACCTTCTGCAAAATTACAAGCGGTTTCTACAGAATCTGATAACCTTCTTTGGAAGTCGATTCCTTCCCTAATGACAAGCCTATCAACTACAAGCTCAATATTGTGTCTGAAGTTTTTACCAAGCTCAATATCCTCATCAAGCCCTCTTATTTCACCATCTACACGTACTCTAACAAAACCTTTCTTTCTGAAGTCCTCTAGAATATCCTTATGCTCTCCTTTTCTGTCCTTTACAACTGGAGCCATAACATGTATCTTGGTTCCTTCTCCCTCTTCTATAATGGATTCTGTTATCTGTCCAATGGTTTGATGAGATATTTCCCTTCCACATTTAGGACAATGTGGAATTCCTATTCTTGCAAACAATAAACGCAAGTAATCATAAATTTCTGTAATGGTACCTACTGTTGACCTTGGATTTACCTTTGTAGTCTTTTGATCAATTGAAATTGCAGGGGATAAACCTTCAATATAATCTACTTCCGGCTTTTTCATTTGGCCTAAAAACTGTCTTGCGTAAGCTGATAATGATTCAACATATCTACGCTGTCCTTCAGCATAAATGGTGTCGAATGCAAGTGTTGATTTACCTGAACCACTTAAACCTGTGACCACTACAAACTGGTCTCTTGGTATGGATAAATCAATGTTTTGGAGGTTATGCTCTCTTCCTCCCTTAAGTATAATGTTTTTTCTTTCGGTACTCATCAT
Source organism: Methanobrevibacter sp. (assembly GCA_017646885.1). The sequence goes on from JAGCLR010000328.1 coordinate 1,240, forward strand.
TTCACCATGGATATTATTTTAAATTTTATTTTATATGATTAAATTGTTTATTATATTAAATTTTATATGAAAATTTGTTTTTTAGTATATAAATCTTAGTAGCAAGAGCTTTTGAAAACTAATAAATTAGTTTTTAATTATACAAACTAATATTAGTTTTACTATTATATAAATATATGTTATTTATAAAAAATTATAAAAAAATTGTAAGATAATATGTAAAAAATTATCTTAAAAAATAAAGAATTAATTAAAAAAAATATAAAAAAAATTAAAAAATAATAAAAAAGATTAGTTATTATCTGCTAATCTTTTTATTCTTTTAAGCATATCTGGGTGTGTAGACAATAATTCCATAATCTTATTGGAAGTACCTACATTGACTTTAGAATCTCTTAAGACATTTAGCTCTTCTGCACTGATAGTGCCGTCATGATCTAAATCCAATTGAGATAAATTATCGAATTCATTTCTTGCATTTGAGATATCAGTCAAGAAAAATGCCTTTGTTCCTTCAATGTCCTTGATTTCAGATTGTGGAACTCTAGCTGCACCATAAACCAATTTGTAAAGTGCAGAAGCTAATTTTTCAGGTCTGCAACCTAATTCTACACTTCCTGCATCTGCATAATATTCCCTTATTCTTGAAATGAAGAGTACAATCAATTGTCCTAAGAAGTAAGCAATCAATGCCAATACACCTAAAATTGCTCCTCCATTGTCATTGTCTCCTCCACCAGAAAACATAAGTGAGAAAGACAAGTAGTAACAGACCAATGGAATTGCACTGACTATAGTGGTAATGGCCATATCATTATGCTTAATGTGGGATATTTCATGTCCTAAAACAGCTTTAAGCTCATCATGATCAAGCAAACCAAGGATTCCTCTGGTAACGCATACATGTCCGCTACGTTTGGATCTGCCGTAAGCGAATGCATTTGGAACCATAGTGTTTGAAATACCTACTTTAGGTTTAGGAATGTTTGCA
>JAGCLR010000329.1 GCA_017646885.1 Methanobrevibacter sp.
ATAAATTTTGTTATTAAAATTTAAAAAAACCAACCACATAATATGAAAAAATAAAATAAAATAAGAAAATCTAATAAAATAATTTAAAAAATAGATTAAAAAATAGATTAAAAAAAAGAAGAATAATAGATAAAAATCTATTATTTTAAATGAAAAAAGTCACTAATTACATCATTCCTTGAGCTTGAAGCTTTTGCATTAATTGTTCAGCTTGAGGAGAAAGCTGAGCTACAATATTAGTGATTTGCTGTAAATCTGCAAATAACTTGTCTAATGTGTTTTCAAGCTCTTGTTTCTGTTCAGCAGCAGTTACTTTTGCTTCTTCAAAAGTTTTGGATACTGCTACACCAGAACCGAGGCTCATAATAACTTTATCTTCATTTTTAATCTCTGCATTAATGAAGGAGCCAGCACCGAGAGGTACTAAAGTCTCAACGGTGTCTTTACCACTTATATCATCTAATGTAGATTCTAAAATTTTAATTTCAGCGAGAGAAGTTTGAACTGCATCAATTTGAGTTTGGTATAACTCAGATTGGGATTTGTAAACTTCAAGTTGAGCTAAAATTTGTTGTAATTTTTGCTGGTCTTCCATTTTAACACCTTAAGATTATGATTAATCCTCTAGAGAATTGCTTTAACTACAGGATCTTCTACTTCATCCTCAGAAATTTCTTCAATAGAGTCAACTTTAATTTGACTTCTTTTTATTCTATGTTTACTTCCAAAAATGGAATAAAGTTTTTCATAAATGTCTTCTTCATTGATAGCTCTGAATTCTTTAGTGAAAACTTGGGTTTCACTGCCCATTACAAAACTACCTTTAATTCTATAAATTTTTGTTAACATAAGAATCCCTTCCTAATAATACTATAATTAATCATCTGACATATAATTGAATATTAAATGAAAATAATCAATTAACACAACATATCCTTAAACTATGATGAAATTAAAAATCACCGAAATCCAAAAAGCCTAAAGCTTCTTCGATTCTAGCCATTTCAGGACCAGTGGTATGTTCTCCAACCATAACTCCATTAGAGTTAGCGATACCACATGCACCTACAAGAGGCATACCTTTGCATACGGTTCCAATATTTCCTTCAACCTTAAAGAACTCTTCAACATGATCAAGTTCATTGGATAAGGTATCTCTATGCAAGAGAGCACCTTTATTGGTAACTATACTTGCTGAACCGACAATTTTGGAATCAGCGAATTGGTATATTTCTACAGGAACCTTTAAGGTATCCTCAATGACTTTGATAGTTTCTTCCTTAATGTTTGGACCTGCCATAGCACCATAATCGTTTACTGCAAGGATATTTCCCACTGCAGTATATTTTCCAGGAAGTCTTGCAACATTAAGCCCTGCATCCTCTAAAAGTTCTATTTCTCTATCAGTTGCATGTGGAGAAACAACAAAACCATTAGAATTTCCAGTAGCGAGAACTCCATTCAAATTGCATCCTGCAATGGAAGTTCTAATCAAATCGACTTCAAGTGCCTCTTTCATCACAGGTTCCATTTCAGTAGGAAGATTAAAAGGAACAATAGCTACTTCATCATTAACGGATATGTAAACTCCTAAATTAGGATTTCCAGTTAAATTTATTCTTTTAAGCATATTTTATTCCTTATATAAATTTTAATTTTTAATAGATTGAAAAGATGATTAAATATAGTCATAGCAAAATTAGTTTTCTGCTAAAGTTGCTTTAACAACACCTTCTTCATCTTTTACAGCGTTTACTTTTACTTTAGATGGAATTTTTTGAATTCCTCTTTCCCAAATAAATTCATTAATAGAAGCATCAAGTTTAACTTCTTCCGCTTTCATATGTTTCATTAAAAAGTTTTGAACTTCTCTGATAGCTCTAGGAGCTCTGATGGTTCTTTTAACGTTTTTAACTTTTCTAAGTGGAATAACATAAGTTCTTTCTAATTCTTCTGCCATATTAAACACCCCTATATTTTAAGATCATTTCTTCTCCAATGTCTAGGTTTTGGTCTGTATCTTAATTTACGTTGAGTTTTAGAATAAGCCCAAATAGGGATTCTTCTGTTTTGTTTATTAGCTTTAGCCATTCTTAATTTTTTAGCTAATGGTTTATTTCTACTCATTTTTTCACCGCGAATAATAAATTTGATATTTTGAAAAATAATTTAATTAATCTTTAACTATTAATGATAACAACTTAAATCCTGTTTGATTCACTTCTTTAGTCCAATAACATTAGTTTGATAATGTTCTGGGAAAATATCTGAGGAATTTCCTCCTTTCTTATCAATCAAACAACGGATTTCAACCTCATAATCTGAACTGGTATCCTTATTGCTCTTTTCATGCTTCAATTCAAAAAGCTTATCCACAAGATATTTGATGGTCTTGTAGCCGAAACTATCAAGATTCATATATTGAATATCTTTCCTGTCTTCCAAGCTCCTGATTTGATTTCTGTTGAGCTTAGGAGTCTTGTCATCCCTTCTTGTGCCATCGGCAACAAGTTCGTAATGATTTGCAACTTCCTCAACAACAGCTTCGTGAAGATACTTTATTCCATCATTAGGAAATCCATCTTCCATAATCATATCAACAGCTTTTTCCAGAATGGAAATGTCCAAATCTAAAACCTTATGCTTTAAACCAATGGACTCTGCAGATTTTCGAGCTGGATGAAATGAATCATAAACGCCGAAGTTAGCAGTAACAAGTTCAACATCAAAACCTAATTGGTCAAGGATAATTCCCATCAATGAACTGTCTTTGCCACCGCTATAAAGAACACAAGCTTTCATTTTACCAAATCACTATCCAATTACCTTCTTGTAATGTGGATTTCTCTTTTTTGACCCATGAGATTTCTAAGTAAAACTTTAAGCTGTTCATCAGTTACTTTTCCTCTAAGAGAACCTGCTTGAGCTGATTGGAGCAATTGAATCTCAATATTTTGAACGAGTTCTGGCTTGGTTAATCTAAGATTATCCAATCTTCCACGAGCTTCAGGAGTCAAAATTTGTTTCATAGCTTGCTTTAACTGAGCTTCCATTTCAGCTTGCTGTTGTTGAGCAGCTTGCTGTTGTGCCAATTGTTGTTGAGCTAATTGCTGTGGGTCAGCGTTCATAGCTGCTTGTTGTTGTAATTCAGCCATACGTCTTTTGCGTATTTCATCAAGTTCACTCATAATAAAAACCCCATTAATTTAAATTATTTTCATTGAATCAATCATTTAATAATCCTTAAAAATATTCCAATGATCAATTCTAATTAATTCTACCTAATATTTTGAAAGTTCTGGAATATCTTTAATTAATTCAGCAGAAGTATTATCTAAGAAAGATCTACCTTCTGGAGTAATAATTCTTCCAGCATCGACTTTTTCTACGTAACCTGCATCTTCTAATTGATGTAAAGCTACTCTTACAATAGAGCCACTACCTTTTCTGAATTTTTCAGGGTTAACTCCTCTGTCTTTTTTACCACCGTAGAAGGTTCTTAAACTTCTTACTCCAACTGGTCCATCAATATAAACTCTTCTTAAGATAGAAGCGCATCTTACATACCACCAGTCGATGTTTTCTGGTTTTCTTTCTTTGTGAACACCAGTTTTAACAAGTTTTGTCCATTCAGGGGCAACAATTTTATCATTATTATCTCTAAATTCATCTGCAACAGTATTAATTAATAACTCTGCAGGAACATCAAATACAGTTGTCATATAATTTTCTCCAATTAATATGTTTCTAATCCAATCTTCTTACTCACCTAAGACTGGTGTCTGTAACTCTAAGTGAATAATCTAATTAGATTGTTTTTTATAAATAACAGCAACATTTCCTCTAACGTCAATAAGTTGGGATTTAGTGCCTTCAACAATGTTGCTTATTAAATCATCTTTATTTCTTGCTACATTTTTAGCAAATCGTAATTTAATAATAGGATTGGATTTTAACTGACGTTTAATCTCTTCAATAACATTGTCATTAACACCAGCTTTTCCAATATTTATTGTCATAGCGGAACGAGCTTCATTCATAATCTCTTTTTTTGAAAGTGTAAGAGTCAATTTTAGCTCTCCTTTTTAACTTTTTTTCCCTGATGTAAGGAATTTTCATGATATGGCCACACTCGCCACAATAAATATTAATTTCATTATTAATTAGCCGGACAGCGCAGTTGTGACCGGGAACTAAAAACTTGTAACAATTTTTACAGTATCTTCGTCCCCACGCTTGAGGAATTTTTGTATTGTACTTCTTTGAAATCTTTCGAGCAAGCTCAACATAACGATGAGATCTTTCAGGATGCTCTTTATATTCCTTTTCTGCACGATTAAAAAGAATATCCATCCTTTCTTGAGCTATCTCAATCATCCAATCAGGTTTTTTTCCTCTAGCCATAGATACTCCTCTCATACACAGTATAATCTCTTTAAAATAACTAATTGCTTAAATAAAAGTAGATTTTGATGAGAAATCAGATTTAAAGCAATGTAAAAATAAAGCAATTAAATAATATTCCTAAAATATAATAGTACAAGAGGAATATTAAGATAAGATATGTTTTTTATTATATAAAAAGGTTTTCTATATTATATTATATAATTATAAAAATATATAAAAAAAGCAAATATTGATATCGAATATCAATACTGAATATCAAATTGAATATCAATAACGGAATATCAATAATTTTTTTAATAGAATGATTAATAGAATGATTAATAGACTGATTAACAGACTGATTGATTATTCCAAAAGCCATTCCATAAAGTCAATTGAACCGATAGGACATTCCAGATTATCAGATGCAATAGCTATTACCAAATCACGAATCTCTTCAACAGACTTGTCGCTTGCATCTATCTCATTGGTCTTTTCACCATAAAGATCATAAGCTTCTGCTGAACAGACCGCTAATGCTTCAGCTTCAAGATTCTCTTGAATCTTAGACTCAGAATAATTCCTTTCTTCAAGCCTATTTTTAAGAATAGCTGGATTTAAACGAAGGACAATCATCTTATCTGCACCTTCACAAAGATGAGACAAATGACCTTCCACTATTAAAACACAATCACTGCTTTTATCGATTTCATCGTTCAAGCATTCATTCAATCCATCAATGTCAATGACTTTATAGAATTTATCAGGATCTTCACCTATAACCAAATCATTTTCAATTGCAAAATCATTTATTCTAATAAGTTTTGAATCAAATCCATTATCTGACAAATAATCATTTAAGTTTGCAGCAACAGTTGTTTTTCCAGTGCATGGAGTGCCTGATATGAAAATAACTGTATA
>JAGCLR010000041.1 GCA_017646885.1 Methanobrevibacter sp.
ATCTGGAATCTGCTGATGTTGATTCCAGGATTGATACCAGTTACAACAAGGTCAGGCTTTTCATCGCAAACATAATTAATACCTACATTAACAGAATCTGCAGGAGTTCCAGACAATCCATAAGCTTCGCTACCATCAGCCAATTCATATTTATCCAAATACATATGCTTCATTATGTTGACTTTACGGCCTACAGCACTGTTGTTCTCTTGAGGAGCTACAACAACAGTGTTGGCAATGCCTTCAAGTGCCTGTTTAGTAGCTAAAATACCTGGACCAAGAACACCATCATCATTAGATATTAAAATAGTTTTCATAAAAAGCCTCTTAGAATATTTTTTAAAAAATAATTTTTCCTGAATATTATTATATTTTTAATAATACTTATAAATTCTTAAATGATTGCATGAAAAATAGAAAATAAAATAAAAAAAGAAAAATTAAGAATTCTTAAAGAAGTCAAAAACTTTAGAAATCCTATTGATTGAAGGCATTGCAATCTTATTTACAAATTTAATCTGATAATTGAATCCAAATAGTTCAAATTCAGACCTTACAGTATCCAATTCATTTGGAATATCCAATGACTGTGGACATAATTTCTTGCATCTGCCGCAATGATTGCAAAGACCTGCGCTTGCCTGCTTGTTGGCCACTCCTCCAACAACCATATAATAATTCATCATGGCATTGGAAATAGGTCCAATTCCTTTCTTATTGAATAAGTATTTTTCATTGTAAATCTTAAAGCAATCTGGAATGTTCACTCCTTTAGGGCAAGGTAAGCAATAGCCGCAACCTGTACAATTGATCTTCATCATGGAGTCAAAAATATCCTGTGCCTGCTTCAATACATCCCTTTCCTCTTCAGACAATGAATCGATTTCAACTCTGCCTGCAATTGCCATGTTCTCCTTGATTTGATTAAGAGAACCCATACCAGATAGAACACATGTGATTTCCTTTTGATTCAAGACCCAGCTTAAAGCCCAATCAACAGCAGACCTATTGGAATCAACACTATCGAATAGGTTTTGAACCTTCTCAGGCAATTCTCCTGCAAGGATTCCACCTTTTAAAGGTTCCATGACAAACACTGCAATGTCCCTTTCATAAGCGTATTGAATGCCTCTAATTCCTGCCTGAGCATTGACATCTGAATAATTGTACTGGACAAGAACCATATCCCAATCAAAGTCATCAATCAAGTCATTGAACTCATTTGGAGAACCATGATATGAAAAACCTATGTTCTTGATTTTTCCATCAGCTCTTGCCTTTTCCAAAAACTCATACAATCCCAATTCCTTAAGTCTCAATACACTTGAGAAGTCAACATTATGAATGAAGTAATAGTCTATCACATCTGTTTTAAGCTTTCTTAACTGCTCATTTAAAAAGGCATCCATATCCTCTCTGGCCCTTACCATCCATGAAGGCAATTTAGTGGATAATTTGACTCTGTCCCTGTACTTGACTCCTTCAGAGTCTGTAAGACTTAAGATATCTCCTAAAAATCTTTCACTTTCTCCACCATGATAAGCATAAGCTGTATCAATGAAATTCACCCCATTTTCAATTGCATATAGAATGTATTCCTTTGAAACTTCCTTATCAATTGAATTGTTCTTTGTGGCAAGTCTCATTGCTCCAAGCCCAAGCGGAAACAATTCATCCCCATTTCTCTTTACAATTCTCTTATTCATTTTATCACATAAATAATCCTTAAAACAGATAGTTATAAAAAATCAAATTTAATTTTTAGACCTTAATTTCAAAATAACAAGCTCTGAATCTGTACCCCATCTAAATGGATAATCCATAGAGCCTACACCGGTTGTAACATGCAAATATTTATCCTTTCCACCAATATTCTTTTTAAATAAGCCCATATTGTACATAATCATGTTTCCTATCCAAACCACTGGATAGAACTGTCCTCCATGTGTATGGCCGGATAATTGAATGTCAAATCCTAATCTTGAAAATTCCTCCCAGTTTTGAGGAACATGGAAATTGATTATATTGACCTTATCATCATCAATAAAGGACAGCAATTCATCAATGCTTACAGTTTCGATTTTATCAAAGCTGTAAGTCAACCCAAAGATGTTCAAATCCTTGAATGTCATTCCTTCATTGTCCAATATGATAATTCCTGCTTTTCTGCATGCATTGTAAACATTTTCAATTCCAGGATAAAAATCATGGTTTCCTGCAGTGAATACAATAGGAATGTTCACATCTTTCAAAGGAAGAAAATCATCTTCTTCCACGATACATGATCCATCAGCAAGGTCTCCGGAAATGATAGCCAAATCGCATCTGTCTTCTATTTCCTTCATCTTATTCGTTAAATCAAGAATATGCTTCTTATGCCTAATGGAACCGAAATGAACATCTGAAAGATGGAGAATGTTCATATCCTGATTGATATTGTCCAATTCAATGGTTTTCTCATGAACGATTATCTTGTGAGCATGCCAATAGCTATAGATTGCGATAATTGGAACAAGGAGAGGCAAGATAGCTATTATGTAAAATGGAAGTTCTATGAAAGCTCCAAGGATATAAATCAGAACTATGTCAAAGAAGAAAAACAATGACAGCCAAATCCAGATACCTGATATCTCATCCAGAAGACGTGTAATGAATCTTGATTTTCTCTCTTCAAAGAGCATAGGAACAGTGTTCAATATAACCAACAATAGAGTTAGCAAAAGTATGTATACATCATCCAAACCACCTAACAACAGAAACAGGTATTTCATAAGGAAAAACTCAAATATTGCAATTAGTGGAGTGGAAAACAATACCCTTCTTGTTCTAAAGCTCATAAGAAAACCTCTATTTATATTCTTTATAAAGTCATTTATAAAAATTACCGTGAATAACTTAAGTAATTTTGAGAGAAAAAACTGAAAAAATAGTGCAGAAACCCATATGAAAAACTAAAGAAAAAAATAAGAAAATAAAGTGCCGGCACAATATTTAAAAAGTATAAATAATAAAGATTACTATAAGCTTGAATTATATAATTTTAAAGAATATTTAATTTAATCTATAACTTATTAATTTTATAAAAACTAATAAAATTCAATTTATCAAGCTCAATTTTTAATTGGAGGAAACCAAATGAACGAAATTTTATTAATGCTCCCTGGTCCAACTACTGCTGACCCAAGAGTATTGCAAGCTATGGGAAAAGCTGTTGTAAACCACAGAGGAGACGAATTCGGAGAAATCTATACTGAAACTACTCAGTTAATGTCTAAAACTTTCCAAACTCAAAATGATTCTTACATCCTTACAGGATCCGGAACTTCAGCAATGGAAGCTGCTGTTTCAAACCTTGTAAACAGAGGAGACAAAATATTAAACATTGTTGGTGGAAAATTCGGAGAAAGATTTGCAGATATCTCAAAAATGCATGGAATCGAATCCAAAGCTTTAAATGTTGAATGGGGAACTGCTGTAACTCCAGAATTAGTGGAAGAAGCATTGGAAGCAGATGAAGACATCAAAGCTGTAACCATGGTACACAACGAAACCTCTACCGGTGTAGCTGCACCTATCCAAGAAGTAGGGGAAGTAATGAAAAACTACGATGCATTATTCATTGTAGACACCGTATCCTCATTAGGTGGAGACTACGTAGATGTAGACAAATTCCACATTGACGCATGTGTAACCGGATCTCAAAAATGTCTCGCTGCACCACCAGGTCTTGCAGCTATCACCTTTAACGATGACGCATGGGCAGCATGTGAAAAAGTTGAAGACAACAATTACTACTTAAACATGCCTAAATACAGAGCAAACGGTAACAAGGACCCTGCACAAACTCCTTACACTCCATCCGTTTCATTGATTTACGCATTGAAAGAAGCTCTTGAAGTTGTTCATGAAGAAGGTCTTGAAAACAGAGTGGCAAGACACCACCAAGCAGCAGCTGCAACAAGAGATGCTGTCAAAGCTTTAGGTCTTGAATTATTCCCTGATGAAGCTGTATCCTCTGCAACTGTAACTGCAGTTAAAATGCCAGAAGGTGCAACTGATGCTCAAATCAGAGGAACCATGCTCGACAAATACTTTGTTCAATTAGCTGGTGGACAAGACCACCTTAAAGGAAACATTATCAGAATTGGACACATGGGTGTAATCAGCTA
>JAGCLR010000042.1 GCA_017646885.1 Methanobrevibacter sp.
CATTAAGACAATTTATGAATTGTATAATGCTGATTTCAATTCATTGAATAAGGGTTTCATCAATGGAATCGCTTCCCACAGTCTTGATTTGGATGATGGTCATAGATTAGCCCAATTGCATCCAGGTTCTGTGGTATTTTCAACAATTTTAGCTATGATTTCCGATAAAAATCTTGACTTGGACATTAGTGGAGAAGAGTTCTTTGTAGCAGTTGTTTCCGGATATGAAATAGCTATTGTGCTTGGTATGATGCTTAATCCAAATCATAGAAATCAAGGATTTCATAGCAGTGGCACAATAGGTTCTATTGCAGCTGGAGCAGTTGCATCAAAGCTTTTGAACCTTGATCTTGAAAAGACAGAGCATTGCTTAGGTTTGGCCACTACCCAATCCTCAGGACTTCTTGAAGCAGATCATGCAGGAACTATGGGAAAATCATTGCATATTGGAAATGCTGTTTACAATGGAATCATATCTGCATTTTTGGCTAAGAATGGATTCACTGGAGGAGAGTCTCTTATTGATGGAAAAGAGGGATTCATAAAAGCCATGGCTTCAAGATCCTATGATGATTATGCTGATGAAAATGGCAATATCGATTATGAAAGGATTGGTGAATTTTTAGATAATAATCTGAATAAATTCCATATAAATGAGGTTTATTTAAAGAAATATCCATTTTGCAGACATATTCACTCAACTATTGATTCTGCATTAGCATTGAAAAGCGATTTGAATGGTAGCGATTTGGAAAGTATCTCTTCAATCGATATAGAAACATACAGAATAGCAAGTGAACATGATAATTTCAATCCAAAGAACATTCAGGAATTAAAGCAATCCTTGCCTTATGCAGTAGCTATTTCTTTAGCTTGTGATGAGGTAAGTTTGGATTCAATAGATGAATTGATTGATAAAGGTCTTTTCAGTGAGGAAGTCAGTGAAGAGGAAATATTGAAAATAAAGAATATTGTAAATAAGATCAATGTTTATGAAAATGAGGAATTGAATCAATTAACTCCAGAAAAAAGACCATCTAAAGTAATTATTAAATATAATGATAAAATTCAAGAGAATACAACCTATTATCCATTGGGAGAGGTGGAAAATCCTTTGTTGATGGAAGATATCTTAGAGAAATTCAGACTTTTGAATCCTAAGTTTAATATGAATAAATTACAAATAATTAAACATATCGAAGACAATTCAATTAGGGATGTATTTAGCGAATTAGGTTTACTGGATAATCAATAATTAAAAGTGATTTTATGATGGATGAAACTAAAAAATCATTGGAAAAATTAGGAATCAATGAAATACATGATGATTACATTTCAAGCAAAAGATTTGAAGATGGAGGTCAATATAGATTTGAAGTTCCAGGAATACAAGGTCCTTCTGCACTTGAATCTCTCTTAAACGCTTGCAATGATTATGATTTAACCATTCATAGAGCTACTCAAACCAAAGGAATAATGTTTTTGTTGGATGATGAAATATCATCAATGGTTGATTTGGCAAGAGATGCTAAAATCCAATTATTCCTGGCAGTTGGTCCAAGAGCTCCTTATGATACAAGTGCAACTGTTCAAACTGAAGAGGGAAAACGTATCGGATACAGATTAAGAGGATACAAGAACCTTCTTTATGCTATTGAAGATGTTAAAAGGGCAGTTGATCTTGGTGTTAGAGGCATATTGCTGTATGATGAGGGATTGCTCTTTGCATTATCTAAAATGAGAGAGAATGGAGAATTGCCAAAGGACTTGAAATTCAAGTTGTCTGCTCATGCAGGATGTTCCAATCCCGCTTCAGCAAAACTCTTTGAATCAATAGGTCTTGATTCCCTTAATCCTGTAAGAGACCTTCAGATTCCTATGCTTGCATCATTAAGGGATGCAATAGACATTCCAATTGATATCCATACTGAAAATCCAAAATCTACTGGAGGATTCATCCGCCATTATGAAGTTCCTGAAATGATTAAAGTGGCAAGTCCAGTCTATTTAAAGACAGGGGGATCCGTTGCAAAGCATCACAGCTGGGATACAACAGATGGTGAAGCAAGGCAAAGGGCTAAGCAAGTGGCTTTAATCAGAGACCTCATTGAAAGATTTTATCCAGAAGCGATAATGAGCAAATTGTAATTTATGATTTTTAATTGTGTTTTATTGTGATTTTATGACTTTGATTGAAAAGGTTCAAGATTCAGTAGTCAATGCAGGGAGCTCCTACAGTGAAGACAGATTAGCTGCCTATGAAAAAGCCTTGAAAATAGAAGAAAGCTTAGGCAATGAAAATGCAGTTTGGG
>JAGCLR010000330.1 GCA_017646885.1 Methanobrevibacter sp.
CAAAAAGTATCATTATAATAATCCCTTTCCGGACAGTAGATTGTTCGAACCTTTGTCGTGGAACAGGAGACAAAATTGATTGCCATGAAAAGCAATGCTACGATTGACAAATAATGTTTCATTTTTGATAAATTTAATTAAATTAAAAAATCCGAATCATTATTATAGAGCAATGATTCGGATTAAATCTATCAATTTGATTTAAGAATTATCTCCGCTCGAACATTTTCCTTTTCAAAAGAGATCTGCTTCAGTTCCATCATTTCCAAAGGTTTTTGCAGCTGTTCTATTTTATCGAGATTGACATAAACCTTTTGTGAATCTGTATTGAGTAATATTATTTCTCCAGGAATATGATTATCTAAAAATGCTGCAAGACCTCTTATTACCATATCAATGGCATTATTGGCGCTGTATGAAAGAATTATCTGCGAGTTGCCAACTTCTTCTATTCTAACATTAATACCAACCGCAGGTAAAAAAGCTACCGGTTTATACGACACTTTTATTGTACTATTATTAACATAGCTGAAATCCAACTGGACTTTATTGTTGGTTTTCTTTGAGATGATGTCTTTAATTTCGTTGAAGGAGAGGGTTGTGAGCATAGGGTATTTTATTTTTGAACTTTATGAAGTGACATTGTACGACCGCATTTTACACATCTTGTACTAGGCAAAGGTCTTGCGCCAGGATAAGCTTCTTCATACATAAAATGATAATTATCTCTAACATAATCATGATTAGGACATTTTAAACCACGAATTTCTTTTACTCTTTTCATAGCGTATTTTAATATTTTTTTAACTCATTATTGATAAATTAGAATGGTTTAAGTCCTGTTGGACCTCCTCCATACTTCACGGCACGCCTTGGTATGTTGCAAGTCTGACATATTCCCGTACCTCCACATTTCTCACATCTTCTATATTCCCATATTTTTCCATGAGGATAAACATATCCTTGCCCATTGCATGATCTACATTTATGAGAACCGTGACATTCTGGACATTCTCCTTGACGATATTCTGGGATTTGAAGATGCCATTTCTGAAGTATTTTATTATTCTTATTTACAATGGCTATAAAATCACCTTGGCACCATTCCCAACCGACAGTATCATAGTCGAAAGTGTATGACTGACCAGATTTGAATTTCAGATTTCTATAATACCAAGGATTATGTCCGTAACAGTCGAAAAGAGCTATATCCACCGTATCGCCAAACATCCAGTTTGTGCATGTTATAGTACAAGAAACCGTTATTATACCAGCAAGTCTCTGACTGCTTTTTTTAGTAAAAGTTACTTTGAAACTCATAATACAACTATATTTTATTTATGACCAAAGCAAATATTTCTTTAAATCTTTTGGAATAGAATGTTTGATGTCTTTGTAAAACGCACTTCTTGTTAAATCACTGAAAAATTCATTATCCTTTAATAATTTTATATTTTTATCTTTTGACAAATCTCCATCACAGAAATGCACTTGATTAACGAAATAACAGAACAACTGCTCGGAATTGAGCAAATCATTTATCGTTGTTAAATACTCTTTCTTTTCCAAATTTCCAAGATAGTTCTCTTTTTGCACTGTTCTTATGCACATAAATATACTTTTGAAAGAATATTCAAATTCAGAGCGATACTGCAACGATTCACAGAAAGTATCCCATATTTTTATGATTTCAGAGGAAGACAGCTCTCTATATCCAGTTTCCTTAATATTAGCTTTATAATATTCACAGAAGTTTTTGGTTATAGGCACAGAACTTTTTAATTGAAAGGACTTTTCAGACACCACTAATGGAATTAAGCCATCTTTTGATATAGTATTAGTTCTTAATATTGTATTATTATTAAAATAATGATTAAAAAGTGATATTTGCGTATTAAATAATTGACTGAATGAATCTCGTTTACGATTTATTATATTGTTCCTTATTGTTATAAAAACAAGTAATATTGAAGATATGGTTAGGAATACATCTCCAATTGTTGCATTTGCTTTTTCACATAATTTAATAGCTATAATACTAAGCATTAATACGACAATTGTTACTATATAAAACCATTCTCTTTTTTTATTATTTCTCATCATTTAAACATGACCGTTGGTGTAAAAAAAAGGAGTTGCGGATTCAGTTAATAATCACGAAAGTTTCTTTTGTCCCAAAGCAGTTTGACCATACACAAATAATATAATAATATTGGGCATTGTACAGCCATGACTTTCAGTGACTATTGTAGGCTATTTGTTATTTATGTGTTTTCTGCAATATTAATTCTGCAATTACACTAGCTGTTATAGCCAAAAGCAACTGATAAAAAAGTTCAAAGATCATAAACGGTCCTCCTATTTTTATCCGCAACCCTTAGATTTTAAAAAGTACCCAAAAGTATTCTATTTATGGGTATTATTTATTTAATTTTATCGACCTAGAATAGTTCCAATAATGTCAACTACATACTGCAGCCCCCTTTGAACCCAAGAAGCTATAGTATTAATGAGGTTGTTAAACAAATCTTTTACCTTTTGAAATATTTGCGGCAGTGCTGTAGATAACCAATTTCTTGCTCCAACAAGAATTTTTTCTACAACATCAGGCTGATTAATGTCAACATCGTATCCACCATCTCTAAATGTTTTTGCTGTTTGCATATCAATACTTATTGCCGTCCATATTTGTTCATCACTCCATTCTGGATGTTCCTTTTTATAAAAATTATATCTTTCATTATTCATAATATACGCTCTCCTATTTATTATCCGAAAACTTCATCTAAAAAATCAATTACTGGACTTATTACATTATCATATGTCCAAATAATTCCATCTGCAATCAAACTGCCAAGATAGTCCATAGCAGCTCTAAAAGTATCTTTTACATTTTCCCATATTCTAGGGAATTCATTATGGATTAAATTATTTAATCTTTCCAAGAATCTCTTTTTAACCCTATTGTCTTTTATATTAATATTTCGTCCTCCTTCTCGGACTAGATCTCGTATAGATTGTGATGCTAGTGCAACCAACATACAATCATCATGACTTGCGGATGGATTTTCTCTAACTTCAGAATCATAATTTACCTTAGCATGAGATGTGAGGTCTTGATATTCGATTTCTTGTTCAGGTGTCCTTTTCATAGTCTTTGTGTATTATAATTTTATAATTTTTCTTTTTTGTCACTCCATTTTGCCATTACATCTTGGGCAACGGTCCCTACAAATTTATATCCATTATCAGATTCTAATATTGCTAATAATAAACCTTGCATATTATATGCATATACTGCTGAATATGCTGGTGATTGGTCGATTTTTATATCTCCCAAAATTTTTTCTCTAACTAATGTTTTGTAAATGGTCATTAATCTTTCCTCTATTAATTTAGTTAAGGTTTGTGTAGGTTTGTTATTTATTCTATCCCAGTGATATTCCTTATCTGTTCTGTATTCTGGAAATGATTGACCAATTGCATCTATTTTATTGAGAGCTATTATAATATTATTTGTTTTACCAGTATTTTTACAGATTGGCATAACTATATCTCGTAATATTTGTATATCAATACCTAATTCTTTTGCGTGTGCATCTATTATATAAATTATTAAGTCACAATCGGGTAATACTCTCTTATATAATGGTATATAAACATTTACATCTTTGGTTATGTCGTTTTTAAGCCCAGGCATATCTGCAATGGATAACGTAAAACCATCTTCTATATCGTACAATTTTTCTTCAATATCACATGTGCCTTCTTCAACAGTTCTAATCTTGTTAGACTTACCAGGTTTTACACCGAAAACACTTTGAATAGTAGAAGTTTTGCCGACTCCGCCTTGTCCAATTATAGCAACTCTAAAAGGTTTATTTCTAAGTTCATCCCTTAATTTATCAAGAGCAACCCCGATTTCTTCTTTTGACACTTTCCCTGTTTTTGTTAAGAAAATTCTCAACATTCTTTCTAGTGGAAATTCTTTTTTTGATTCTTTATTTTCCGACATATTTTTATTATTTTATGGTTAATAATTCTGATTTTAAATTTTCAATTCCGTAGTCTCGCATTGCACAAGTTGGTACTACAACGGATGGCATAAACAGACCATCATACTTTTCATGAATGATTCTAATTCTTTCTTGAATGATAGAATTGCATTCGTTTGAAGGAATATTCTTTTCTTCATCCCAAGGTATATAATCTTTATCCATTGCTACTATTGATGAATCAATGTGATTTAATGCGACTACGAATTTCACATTTCGAGTTGAATCAACACAAGGTTTTACTCTCAATAACAACTCTTGTTCAGGAGCATCTGTTTTAGCAAATGTAACCACCAAGAGTACCACATCTGCAATACTTACAGCATGATCATAATAACGTTGATAAATGCTATCATCTGGAAATTCCCCAATTCCAGGAGTGTCATAGATTGTAACACAATCATATCCTTCAGGGCATAATCCCAACTTGGATACAGAATATAATTCTTTAGTACAAGAATAAAATGGATCTGTTTGAAAACTAGTTCCAAACATTGAATTTATTAAAGAACTTTTTCCATATCCCGTCTTACCTAAAAGACATATATTATAACTTTTTAATAAGTTCATAGAATTTTAATCTTTTAATGAAACAATACCTTTTAAAGCGACAGACTTTTGATTATTTTCATCTGTATAAATCCAACAATTAGACACAACTTTATAAGTCTTTCCTATTTGCAATGGAGTTCCATCCTCTGTGTCATACATTTCCTTGTATTCTTCCAATGCTTCAAAAGAATCAAGTAAATCTATTTGCAATCCAAAAGTCTGCAAATAAGTAACCCATAAATCAGGTCTATTGATTGCTGCTCTCCACATTGATGTCAATTCATCATTGTTAATAGAAACTATAAGAAAAGTCCAGTCTTCTTTATTAGCAATAACGTTTCTATAAACACCTCTTAGCAATGGTTTAAACTTATTAAGATTATCAGTAAATGATATCTCTGCAGGAATCCATTCTTTTGAAAGAGACTCCTCAATGTTCTCTTTCTTAGGAATTGAATGGTCACTTTTTATGGTGCCTTTCTTTACCATTTTTCTAGTAATAAGAGCAACAGCACCTACTCCTAATGCTATCAATACGCCTTTCATAATTTTTAATCATTTATTAAACAATATATTCTTTATCTCTCAATAATTTATCTTCATCCATATTTTTTCATCACTTTTTCATACTCTCCTTTGTTTATCCAGGTCAGAAGTTCTGCAGCTCGCATCACTGTCCAAGGATGGGAGTCATCCATGATGGAAACGAACTTCACCAACTTGCTCATGGCATCGTAATCCAATTGTCGAAATTCAGTTGCTTGCTGTATGAAAGTGTCGTAATGGAGGTTGTTAAATTCTTTGATAGGTACCCCCGCCATCTTCATAAATGTGCGTATCGCAGCGTCTTTGTTTTGGCAACACAACATACCACCTCTGTCTGCTGTAAACTCCGACATCCTGCTCCAGTAATAAAGAGCATACTGTAATGGTGATGCGACAAGATTTCCTCCAGGAATAGAGTCAATGCAGACATTAATTACTTGAGCCATCATCTGATACAAGGTGTGCATGCTCTTGATATGTGATGCCTCATGACCAATGATAAACATTATCTCATCATCATCGCACAAATCAACAAGACCAGAATTAAGCACAATTATTGGATTTTCAGAACCTACAGTAAAAGCGTTAATATCATATCCCCATTGTAGATATAAGTCTGGAATGTTTTGTATATCTAATATTTGACAAGCATATTGAAGATACTCATAAATCTTAGGATAGTTCTCGCTCGTAACTTTCAGATTGCTTCCTGTATATTGTACAGTATAAATTTTCTCAATAGTATGCTTGGTGATAAAATTGCCAACCATACCCAAACCTGGAGTGTTCTCCAAGGCATTTAAAGCTTTCTTGTCGAAAGGATGCTCGTATTGAGAACTATTTAAACCTGTCAATTTTTTTTTATTTCTTATCATATCTTTATCGTTTTCACAATATTGATGTTTAAATTTTCATTTACCTATCATTATTGAATGATATGAGTTTATTTTTTCTAATCTATTCGCAAACAATGGATGAGCATCTATTAACTCATAGTAGCTGTCCATTGCATCTTTTTTGTCGTTTGGTTTTGTAAAACGCCTGAAGAGATTATTAACGGCATCGATATCCTTACAACAAATCAAGCCAGCTCTGTCAGCAGTGTATTCTGTACATCTGTACCATTGGTTAAGAGGCACTTCAACTAAGTCGGAGACGATAGGTCCAAGGATCTCGGATTTGTCGTTTAGATTATCCAACATTCCTTTTATGGTATGACACATAAGATTTTTCTGAAGAATATGTCCTAATTCGTGTCCAAGCAGAAACTTAAGTTCAGTCTCTGGTAAACATATAGTGGATTTTCTGCTGATGAGTATCATCGGTTCTTTATCGGTTCCTACGCTCAAAGCGTTTATTCCATTTAGTTTTTGGCTTATATAAAGTTTAGGTTTTTCCTTAATATCCAAAATTTTACAACATTCTTTAAATGCATTGTATAAATTGGGACAATTGCTTTCGGTTACAAACAAACCATCTGCTTTAATATCAAGAATTTGTTTTGCACAATATTTGTCAGCAAACAACTGAAGCGCTTTTCTAACAATTGCAATAGACAAGATTTTATCCATATAATTGTCACAAGGATACGCATACGAAAGAGTCTTCTCTTTCTTTGTAGAGAGAGTTTCCAAAGCCTTGACAGAATTTCTCATCTGCACGGCTTTCTCCTTTAATTTTGTATATCCTTCTGCTATCTGCATAATTATAATCCTATCTCGTCACACAAATTATTAAGTCTGTTCAGAAAGTCGTTCGAATTGTCGGAATGTTTCTTCATATGGAAAACATTTGAATTCCTTTGTTGAGGCGCAAATGCCGCTGCCGAATATGCTATATCATAAAAAGAAGATTCGTCAATAGAAACTATATTATCTGATTCTTCAGTTTCTTCTGGGCTACATTCCACAAAATCATCCATAGCATATAAAACTGACTCCAATTTCTCAGGATGCTCGCTAAGATATTGCCTTACAGCATTTCTTTCCTCTACGTTCAATGTGCCTTCAAGATAACAGGCAATAATTTCATCATTAATTAACATAGCATTCATTTTTAATCTGTTCGACAATTTTTTTCACTTCCAACAAAGCCTTAGCTTTTGCTTGGTCAACATAGGCCGCATTAGGTGTAATCGGTTTACCTGCATAATATTTGACCTTATTTTCTTTCTTACGTTTAAGTTCTATCATAGCTGCAATTTCCGTATGATTATATCCCTCCAATTCTTTGATAAGAATCAAACGATACTCATCATTTTTTAACCTATTGATAGCCTCTAACACTATTGCCATTCTATCGTCACAAGGCAATGGTACTGGTTCTGGCAAAGGTTTTTCACAATCCGTTTCAACTATTAGATTATGAAACTTTTCTGTTCCTATCATTAACTTCCTTTTGCTCAGAAATAAATTGTTGACAACACTTCCAATAAACCAAGTCTTGAATTTACAATCATTTCTGAATGTTTTCAAAGTCTGCCATTGGAGATCATTACCTTTTAAATGCAGATATAATATTTGATTCAAGTCATCCAAATACTCCAAAGTATTAAAAATACTATAAGCCTTATATCTTATATCACCTGCATACCTGTCATATATAAGATACAAAGCTGCTTCTTCATTTCCTGCCAAAATGAGATTTAAAATCTCATCATCAGCCATATTTTCATAAACCATTTTTCAAATTCTCCATCCATTTTTTACCTTAAAAATCCACTTTTCCTCACAATCAATATCCAATAATTTAAACGACAAATGCTTAGTTCTATCCAAGAACTAAAAACACACGACAATACCATGATTTACAACTATATAAATCACAGATTCCCATAAAATATTTTTTTTGATAAAAATGTTTTATAATATTTGGAAAATAAAAATATAATTACGTAATTTGCAGTACAATAATCGAAGTTGAATTCGTTTGGTTTACTTATTATTTATAGAACTACAATTACTCTTAACACTAAACTTTTGACTCTTAACTAAGTTTTGTATAGTTCTTGGATAGAACTCCTCACCCCAACATTTTTATTAGGCTTGCATTAGCGTCATCTATCTCATTGTCTTCTATGCTTTTAAGGTATATCTGCGTGGTTTGTTCTGAGCTATGTCCCATGCCAGCGCTGATGACGGAGATAGGAATATTGTGGTTCCTCGCTGATGTCGCCCAACTGTGCCGCGAGGTGTAGGACGTCAGCTTGCATTCCGCGGGTAACATATTCGATAATCTTCTCAACAAACGGTTGTAATTATTGATAGCAAT
Organism: Methanobrevibacter sp.; assembly: GCA_017646885.1. The sequence goes on from JAGCLR010000330.1 coordinate 8,424, forward strand.
CCTATATTCCTCGTACGCTTGTCTCGGCTCTGATGTCGTCAATATCGGAAAGACATAAGGAGATGTTTCACAATAGTATCGCTCTATGATTTTCTTTATAGCAGGCTCTACTCTGATAGCAAGCTGCTGTCCTGTCTTTCGGCGGGCATAAGTTATCACTCCGCTCCGTATGTTGTCTTTCTTCAGATATGCAATATCCACG
>JAGCLR010000331.1 GCA_017646885.1 Methanobrevibacter sp.
GTCATAGCTGCCATAGTTTATCTCCTTAATCTAAAGTTTCTTCTTTCCATTCACCAGCACCAGTTGTGTAATGAATTCGTTTAATTCCAAAGTTCTTAATAATTCGCATACACATCGGACACGGGCGACTTTCTTTTGAAATCTCATTGTTGCGACAAACCCACAGTTCGCATTTATGAATAATCTTGCTGTGATGTTTCATCGCTCTCATAATCGCAACTGGTTCTGCGTGTAATGCTTTCAAATCGTTATATTGTTTCGTGAAATCGTTGAACAGTTTTGAATTTACACCACTAGAAATAATCGCATCGTTATATGTCAGAACGCAAGCGTGCTTACAACGCTTGTATTGGTGAGAATTTTCTTTCAGTGCCAAATCCTCACAGTATTCTGTTACATATTGTTCAAAAGTACTTCGTTTCACATTTTCCACCATTCGGCAGGCCAAACATAACCATCACCGGAACACCAGCCATGTTGTTTGAAATTCTTTGTTTTACAAGCCAACACACATTTCTTTTCAATCTTTACAATTTTCTTTTTAACAAACGCATTAGTTTCAAACTTTGCTCTTTTCGCCATATTCGTTAAAACATTTTCTCCTTCCCACTTGGTAGGATTTTCACGTTCTATTAAATCGTGTGAAACTGTGCCATCATCGTAATAAAATTTTATCTCAAGTAACATTTTTGCCATCCCAATCCCAGGTATCACATTCACAATGTTCAAACTGCTTAATGAAATCAACCACCTTGTCACTGGAACAGAAAATGAGAGCTTCTGCTTTGTTACGAGTCCACTGGCATTTGTTCGGACTGCCACCATAGGTCTTTAACCATTTTCCGGTCCCGCGAACACTCTTAATGCACCAGTAACTCCATCCACTATAAACAGTGAATTTAGAAAAAGTATTTGCGTTTCGTAGCCATTCCATTATAAACTCCTTGTGGTTATGTTCATAATATAGAAAAAATCGGGCATTTTGTCAATACCCGATAGTCTCCTTCTTTGTAAAATTTTGTTTACTTTTTGTTATGACGATAACTGCTATTTTGGAGCAACTTCATAGCAGCGGCATTACCGTGCGGATGCTGTTTATTCAATGTGGTAATGAAAGATTTGAAAGTTTCATTATCAAATGTGAAATCCCAGGACAATTCGCCATTAGCCTGCATTGTCATAATCTGCTGGATAGCCTTCTTCATAGTTACATTTCGGGCATAAGCCTTTACATAGTTATCCTTTTCCGAACAAACTAGCTTGGCATCAGTCACGAAATACTTATTCTTTTCGCCACAAATGCGAGAAGCGAAGTTTTCGCCACCATCGTAATCGTCTTCAGTCAAATAGAAAATTGAGCAGAGACCGGTTCTGCGGTGACGCTTGGTTACATCTTTTACTGGGGTATGGTCAAAGCGTACCAGGAACCATTCGGTACCACGCTTACCATCTTTGGTTAGAACATTTGCTTTTACTATCATATATGATTTTCCTTTTTATTTAAATAAATTCAAAAAGACCTTTTTCAAAAGAACTGTTTTGGAATTACCCGAGAACTTTTTGTTTCGTTCTTTTTTAATAAATGTCACTGAAATAATTGAAACAAACTAAAAATTAAGAACTGTCAATTTTACAATCTTAAAATTTTGTAGTTTTAAGTTGGTTATCATCGGCTCCGAGACTTCAGCAAATCAAACAGATGGTTACTCAGCGTTTGAAATGTGTAAATCACTATCCGACTTCATCGTACGACTTTTTGCGAAAGGCAAAATCCCAGATAAAAGCCGCAACAAATCGTTTCAGTAACTCGGTCTAAAAATTAGCCGTAAATCTTCTTATAGATTTCGTCATCCAATTCAAATGTGAATGTTTCTTTGGAGTTAATCTTTGACAATTCGTCTTCAGCACGAACCTTTTCCTTTGTCAAAGCATCCAAAATGGATTCAAAATCTGTATCAGTAATCTTTACTAACTTGGTTACTTCCCAGTTACCAGTTACCGGGTTACGAGATTTAGAAGTACGATTTAACTTGAGAGCATTGGCACAACGTGTCGCAATTTCAATCTTCTTGTTAATCACATTGAGTTGATTCAACACAACCTTACCTTTGCTATTGTGTTCGTCAATCAAATTTTGAAGTCTGTATGCTTCGTCACCACACTTTGAACACAACATAAATGAATCATAAACATTCTTGTTTTCAAACTTCTCAAGTTCTTCGTCAACTTGTTCTGGTTCAACAACATACTTGCTATACGCAAGGATTTGTTCGTTTACTCTACCCAATTCCTTAATTCTCTTACGGAGAGTGAAGGCGGATGTCAAATTCAATTCAATTTTCATAGATAATACCTCTTTTAGTTTTTAGATAAATATAGAATTTAAATTTTTATTGTCAATAGTTTTGGATAACAATTTTGTTTATGTGAAATCTGATTCAAGATTATTTAATTTGTTCCTAACTTGATACTCTTTTATCCCGTAGTCAATAATCTCAAGTAGTTTGTTGGTAGTTAGATTTAAAAATTGACTAAATACGGCTTCGGAAAAATGAGTTACACCTAAAATCTTTTCCATAATGACAAGTGTTACTGCTTCATTCCACCATAACGATTTATAGCGAGCTTGCATTTCTCTAATTTCAGTTTCATCTATACACTTGGCTAATCTTTTATTCCTTTCGCTGTCTAATATAACAACATTATAAAATTTATCAACAACGTCTCTTAAAAGATTTGAATCTACCCAAGGTTCACGCAAAATCTGCCTCCATATTTTCTATTTTCTTCTGGGATTTAAATTCTTTGATTCGTTTGTTTAAAATTGCGAACAAAGTATCGTCATCCATTTTAGCATAATAATACTGATTCCAATGTTTATATCCCAATAGAATAACTACTCGCCAAATAACAATCTCTAAATCAGATCCGAACGGGTCAAAACAATCAAACATATCAGTCCATTCGCTGACATGTTCTTCACAAATTGGCATTAATCTGTTTATAAAATGAAAATACATTTTTCGTTCAAGACTATTCAAAGTATAATCATAAACCCAGTTCAATTCTGTATATGGATAACAAGTAAATGAGGGTTTATTTTTTACACGCCGCATTGGTATTCCCATTATTCAAAATCCTTTTCAATGCCTTTTAACTTGTTTTCTTCTTTAAATTTTTTATCAAACACATCTCTTATTGGATTTAACTGGGAATTTATAAATTCGTTCAAATCTTCCATTGTATTTTTACCTTTCGTACCGTTAATTCCAGTAGCGAAATGTTTTTGTGGACTTGTTATTCCAAAATAACGCAAAGAGCACTTTTCATCATGCCCTACTTTTATATCCAAATCAAATGTGTATTTGTCATTCTCGTCTGTGACAAAAGTAAAGGTTAAATTTTGAGTAAACGCATCAACTTGTACTTGAATAAGTTCATCCAATTTAAATGTAGAACCATTAAGTTGTTTGATAATGTTTTTATCTTTATTACGTACCCAAATGTAAACCATTAGAAGTCCTCCGCAATTCCAATTTCTTTAACCTTACTTTTCAACTGCTTATTCATTGAATTATACACATCAGCAACTTTAATTAGTTTCTTAACAACAGTTTCAAACTTCTTCAATCCACTCACACAACCAGTACGATTATAACCATCACCAACAAATTCTATATGACTGGAATTTGTTTCTGCATCATAAGTTAATGCGAGTTCTTTATAATAAATTAACTCATCATCGTCTTTGTCTAAGTCGGCAAAACTATCGTCAGGAACAGTTAAATTAGGAAGGTTAATTCGTATGTAATCTGTACCATCTTCATCCATAGTCAAACCATACTTCTTTATTAACTTCATTAGTTCAGGTAAATACTCTTTTTTCTCAGCCATTAGAAATCCTCTTTCAGTTCGTTAATTCTGCCACTTTCTTTGTATTTCTTTTCAATAATTCCTTTTAGTGATTTTACTTCTTCGTTCATCCAATCACCAAAATCTTCACCAACATCTTTATTGTGATGTGTAGTTCCAGTTGTAAAAGATTTCTGTGGACTTACAACGCTGAAGAAATACAGATTATATTTGCCATCGCCCTTGCCCTTTAAATTAAAAGTGAAAGTACATTTTTCATTTTCATCAGACTCAAGTGTAAAGGTATATTCAGTTGTTTTATTACCAACATCCTTTTGGTCTAAACCAGCAACAGTATATGTACTTCCCTTCATTTGTCTAATGATAGTATTTTCATCTGTACTTATCCAAACATAAACCATTAGAAATCCTCTTTAATTTTGTCAAGTCTTCGTTCAGCCATAAATTCTTTCAATCGCATATCACGAAAGGCCTCAAGTTCTTGTTCACTCATAGCTTTGAATATAGCAAAATCAGCAGTATCGTATTCAAACTTTAATAGTTTGTTATAAACATACTTAGATATGAAATTCCAGTACCCCATTTCCAAATTTCGTTTCAAAGCATACTGTTCTCTAATTTCTTTATCGTAATAATCTAAAAAAGCACAAATTGGAGCATAAGCAGGATGTCCTGGTTTGACATCAAATGCTTTGCAAATTTTTTCTCTAGTTATATTATAATCAAAGTGATTTTCAATCATTAGAAATCCTTTTTAATACTTTCCAATTTTTCTTTTTCCTGGAATTTCTTATAAGCTAAACTTAGTTTATCATACAAATCTGGTATGGGCATTTCCAATAACTCGGCATACTTTTCTTCGTCATATTCTGTCCAGCCGAACATTTTATACAACCAACATTCACAACACGCTTCATAATAAGTTAACTGTGTGGTTATGTGTGATTCCATATACTCTGTAACAACTAGGTCATTTATCATAGAAAAGAACTTTGTGAAATCGTACTTTTCATAATAAATAGTACCCGCTAGTTTACCGAGTCTTCTAAACAGGTTACTTCTAACACTACATCTGATTCTGATTACATCAGTTTCCATAACCTTCACAGCTCTTTGCTAACAGTTCACTGATCTTTTCACTACCAGTGAATTTGTATCTTTTATCCATTGGAGCAGTACTACTTCTAGCAATTTCCATTTTAACAGCGTCAATAAACATTGTGCCAACTGTCAAATTTCCGTCTTTGTCAAACATTTCGTAGTCATCGCCCTGATAAATGTTTGCGAATTCTTCGTCAGTCATTCCCAAACATTCCTTTGGATTTAACTGCTTTAGAGCCAAACAGTCAAAAGAAAGGGCTCTTGTGTTTTTCGCAATCATTGGTAAATCTTTCTTCAGTTGTTCAATGTTTGCTTGAATTTCAGCAGTATGTTTAGATAAATTATCGTGGCCGCGTCTGATATCCTTGTAACCGAGAATTAGAACCTTTCTATCTCGCAATATAGAATAGTCCTTGGGAGTTAAAACGCCAGCAATCGTGTGTATTACGACGTTACTGCCCAGTTCGTTAATCAAACGCATATCCTTCTTGTTTGAAGGATCTGTCAAGGAAACACCAATTCCTGCGAAGTCCAGGGTTTTGATTAACTGAAAGTATTTCTGTAAATGTTTTTGGTTGACTGTAACAGAAGGAACCAGTCCGTTACTTTTCATTTTGCCAACCAAGGCAAACAAAGATGGATGTTCCAAAGCATTTCCACCACCGATAGCAATTTCGGTACCGGGCTTACAACTGTCTAGCATATCTTTAAGATTATAAAGATTTGCGTGTTTTCCCTTCTTTGTGGAGTTTTCGTGGCAATAAGCACAACCAGCATCACAGTAGTCTGTGATTTTCAAATCAAACGATTCTGGGAATTCGTATGTGAAATGGTCATCGTCAGGGTTAATAGTTTCCTTTATCTTTGTTCCGTCTGAGAACAAAGTAACCCGGTGATTACCATTGTCATATTTCGCAATAATGCTAGGTGAAGTCTTTTTCCAAGTCATGCTTCTTTACTCTTTCTTGAAATGTTTTAGTCAACTTCAAATACTTACCAATTTCTTTCTTGAAATCTTTTAGATTATCCACAATCTTTGAGTCATAATGACCTTGTTCATTTGGGTTCTTAATGATATATGGATAAACATTTTCATTTCCACCAAAATAATACTTCGGTGCTTTTGCGATTTTGAAAGTATAAATTTCAATCTTTGGTTCTTTTGAATAACTTGCCAAATCTACAACCCAGTCTTCACGATAACCATCTGACGCAGTTGTATCTTGACGCTTATAGTTCCAACCGTTGAAGTATTCATAGTTATCTTCATCTCCTGGGTGGAAATAACTGAAATCTGTTCTGGAGGGATAAAATCCTGTATTTTCAAGATACTCAATGTATGGCTTCAATTTAGCATACAATTCTGGCATATCGTCAATAATTAACTTATTCATAATTTCTCCTTAAGTATGATAGAAGCTCAATGAAATCTGTCTGGTCAGCATATCATTGGTTGTAATGTTATCTTCATCGCTTTCTTCGTCACTGCCATCCCAACCGTGAGCCATATCGTCATAATACTGTGTTGCGTGTTCATAACTAGAACTGCACAAATCATTACCACACATTCCAATGTAGTGTTTAGCATAAGGCCAATTAACTGCATCAGGAGTATTCTTAAGTGTCTTCTTTATGTACTTATCCCATTCGGACTTTTTGTCAAACCAAGGGTATTCTTCAAATGGGAAGAACCACTTGTTTATGTTGTCTTCAGTAATGTAAATCTTGTTATCGTTAATGTCAAGGAAATATGGGCGAACATCAGTAGGAGCTTTCAATCCAACTGTTTGATAAGCTTTCTGTACATCACGAAGTAGATTTGCGTGGTTATCGTTATAGTGATAAATTACTTCGTTATTCTTTCTACTCCACAGCGTTTCGTGACAAGAGAAAACTGCGTGAGCAGCAAGATACTCAATAATTGTCTTTACACTTGAAAGGTCAATGTCATCCCTTTCACGAACTTCCATATCCCAATAAACGAATAGTTCAACATCCAATGTTCCGTCAGCATTGAGTGTCGGAAATTCCTTTTTATCTCGCAACGGGATATCTGCGATATGCTTGTATGTTTTTGTATAGGTAGCACAGTGTGTTGTGCTAGAGTTTGTTTCAAATACACCACGTCTAATAGTTTTCATAATTCGTTTCCTTTACCATAATATAGTTAATTATCCCGCCACTGTCAATACTAAAAATCTTTTTCCATTTCTTTAAGTTTCTTTTTGATCTTATCTTTTTTGATTTCGCATTTACTTTGCTCAATGAACTTAATTAAAGGTTCACCACCCAAAACGCAGTTCTTATTAAGACATGGAAGAACTGCCATACCAGGACTGCTATCATTTACATTGTGATACATTTTCCCATCACATTTAAAAAATCTTGCGATTACATACAATGTATTATCATAAAGATAACAAGCACTATAACCAAAAGATGGTGAATCAGTACAATAATCTTTTATCTCAAACTGAAGCCCAGCTTTTAAACAAGTTTCTCTGTATTCTTTGTAGGTCATTATTCTCCACAGTATCTTTTAATACAATCTTCAATTTCTGTATAGAGTTTAAATCGTTCCTTACATTCGCTCTTACAAGTCAAAAATTCGTCTTCAGTAAAAATTGAAGAAGTCGGAACTGCTTTTAATGAGCGACCGTTAATTTGAACATCATAATTCTTAACTGGTGAGGAATAACTTTCACGAACTGAAGTTTTATGTTCCAGTTCCATATTGTATTCCTTCTGCATCAGATTCGCAATTCGTTCAAGTGAGTTTGCGATTCGTTCAAGTTTTTCCTTGCAATAAGTATCACAAGAAAAACTCATAACAGTAAATAAACTAATTAAAAGCAGTATCCGTTTCATTTTACTTCTCCAATCCGTAAGTGTAAATGTATTCGCCCTTAAGATTTTTGGATACGTCCAAGAACTTCAATCCAACCATTCTTACTGGCATAGACTGTGGATCCTTACAAGCAACCTTTGCGTACTGTTGCCAAAGAACTCCTGACACATAATCGTTTTCAACCCACTGGGTTACTTCGCAACCTTTCTTTCGTGCGGAAAGGACGAAATCCAAATGTATGTCTGCCCAAGCACTAGCCATAGCACACAACATAATAAGCATTATCTTCTTCATTCAATTATCTCCTTCGCAGTGAATACCCAATCCCCTGCACATACTGTTTCGTCATCAAGTTCAACCAATTTTCCATTACACTGGAATTTAACATACTTGGCATCAAATTCAAAGAAATGTTCATCAGTTTCAAGCTTGATAGTTGTTTCTTTTTCGTCGGCATAATCTTGCATTTTACCAATCAAAGAAACCTTTTCAATGTATTCTGTTTTGGTTTGCGTGATAACAGTAGTATCGTGAATGTATCTGTCAATGTATCGCATAACAGAAGTTGTATCGTGTAGAACTACTGGACGCTTCAATGTTCGCATAGTTTCGTTAATGTCGCTGACAATAAGACCATTTATGAACAGAAACAGCACGAACATTATAACCATACCAATAATAAATTCACTTTTCTTAATCATTGTTTATCCTCCCACAGTTTTCTCTGATACAAAATTCAATTATAGAATTTGAAACATTGTTTGCCTTACAATCTGCCACACATTCATCAAATTCATTGGTGATTTCTCTAACCGGTTCTTCGTGTTGAATTGGTTCTGGTTTTGGTGCTATAACAGGCTTATCAGTAAGCACAAGTGGTTTTTCTTTAAATACAGATGGTTCTTTTGGAACTGGCTTAATTGGTGAATTAACTTGATAGCCAAATGGATCTGCGAAAGCAAACAAAACAAATGCGACAATAATTAAGAGTAAACTCAGTTTCATATCTACAATTCCTTTGTTTTAAAGAAAAAAGCCCAAACAACATTTCACAACATTGTTCGGGCTCAAGTGGTTTTTATTACTTGTTGCTAGAAATTCTGTCAGCAATGTCCATCAAGTATTTCATACCAACAGCGTCAAGTGCAGTAGCACCATTCTTTCCGTCACCGGCACCACCCATCATAATGGTAGGAACAATCGGGTGTTCGGACTTAGCAAGAGCTTCGGCAATACCAACCTTCGTCTTGTAATCCCATTCTGCCTTTTCCTGTGGTGTCAAACCAGCGATAACCTTTGCTCGGTTAGCAGCAGCCTCAGCTTCACCCTCAGCTCTAATTCTCTTTGCATCTTCAATGGCCTTGAGTGCATTTAGACGAGCTACTTCCTTTTCACGTTCCGCATTAAGAATTGCGACATCACGTTCCTTTTCAGCCTGGGTAACTTCGGTCATCTTTTGGACTTCCTGGGCGGCCTTTGCTTCAGCAATCTTTGCCTTACCTTCTGCTTCTGCGGTGATGGCCTTCTGTTTTGCCGTTTCAGCGGCAGTAGCATTAGACACACGCTGCATTTCACGTTCCTTCACAATGTCCAACTGGCGTTGTGCCATACTATCCAGCTTAACACTCTGAATTTCAAGCTGCTTAACTACGATGCCATATTGAGAGAGTGCGGACTTCTTCGTGAGAATACGATTACCATCCTTATCCAGCTTGAGCTTGGTAACTCGGTATTCTTGAACTTCGGCCTTCTTAATGACCTTACCATTTGAATCTACTTCATCTTCACCGGCTTTCTCCTTGAGAACTTCGGTAGTTGTCAGGTATTCGCCATCCACCAACTGGTCTTCAGCGAGACGTCGGAACTCAGCAATCTTCGTAACCTTAGCTTCTTCAGCCGTAAACAATGGGGCAGTCTTTCGTACCGCAGAGAGAACAGCATTTCGTACAAGATTATGTTTTACGCCCTTATCATTCTTCTGGTTATTATGTAGTTCAATCAACTTTTCACAATCAGTCGGCAATTCATACAAAAGATAGCCAGAGATGCTTGCGTTCGCATTTCGTGAAAGCGTCACGCTGATGTCATCTTCGTCATCTTCGTCACCTTCCCAACCTTCGCCATTTACCTTCTCAGTGCTAGAGTTGAAATAGAAGGACTTTGCCAAATCATACTTGTAGATGGATGCGAACCCACGGAAATAAAGACCCTGTCCATCAACGCAGGAGAGTGTTCCGAACGGTGACTGCTTAACGAGCAATTCCGTAGACTGCTTGTAACCAACGAGCTTCTTTGCGCAGAACGCACAAACGATAACCGCGATGGCGAGAAGAATAAGTGATACCTTAGTTTTTGTATTCATAGTTTTTGTTTTCCTTTTTGTTAGGGGTTATTGTTAGATGAAAGTATTCATCAGTCTGTTTGTGATTAGTTTTTTGTCAATCGGCAAATCCAACAAATGTATGATTTCTTCCTTCAACGCAGTGCAGTAAGCATCATAATTTTTTGGTTTACCATTTTTCTTGAATGTTAAAATTTGATTCAAGTAGAAATTGAAATTTGAGTATTTCGGACAATCCGAACCCTTCATTCCATTTGCGAACTTGTTCAAAAGATAACAAATTTCTGGGTTTCGTTTCTTGTAAACGTGTGCCAAAATTCTGTGGGCTAAATAATGTTCTTTCGGTGTCATAGCAACTTTATTTTCATCTGTATCTAAACCACCCATAGACCTCGGAAGGATATGGTGGATAGTAAACCGTGGGTCAGTGTAGTTTCGCCCAAGTTTCTTATAGTAGTTACAGAATTTATTATAAAGTTTCTTGTAGTTCATAAGTTTAATTTAGTAAATTTCTTCTCATTTGTAAATGGTTCATTTTAATCATTTGTTCACTGAAGAACTTTATTTCGCATAATGGCTAATTGGTTCTTCATATCGGTATACCTCAATCTGCTTTGTTTTGGTATCGTAAATCATCAAATCGCAGTTGGAGAATGTAAACCCTTCGGAATTGATGACCTTGAATGGTGTAATTTCTTTGTTGCCAGTCAAATAATGGTAAAAGTATCTGATTAGCATACCGTGAGAAATTACCACGCAGTCTGTAATATGTTCATTTTCCAAGCAATTTGTAAGAAGGTTGAAAATCGCATTTCCACGTTCTTCCATATCTTTCGCAGTCAATGGAACATATTTAGAAAACTCCTTTTCTGTCATTTCCCAAAACTTTCGTTTTCCAATTCCACTACAATCAAATTCACCAAAATCTTTCGCTGTCGCAGTCGGCTTCTTTCCAAACAACATTTCACAAGTTTGAATACATCTCTTAACTGGTGAGGTAAGAATGTAATCACGATTTGGGATATATTTACCGACCTTCTGTTCCCAATCAACAGGTTTTTCGTCAATTATATCGGCATCGTCATAGTTCTTAACCATCGTGCCCGATAAATTGAATTTAGTCCGCCAATGTCTAATAAAATAAAATTTCATAGTTTATCCAAACATTAAGTAAACAAATACGAGAACGAAAAATAGTGCAGGGCTAATTGTGCCGTTACATACCATAATAAAGAATATGAACAACAGTAAACATCCGCAGCCACTTTTCTGTTGATTATCCATTACAAATTATCCTCAATAATTTCTTGTGAGACTTCTTCCAGCTTTTCTTCAACTTCAGCCGATTTGGTCTTTTCTTCAGTTACAACATCTTCGTCAAATCGGTCAATATGAAGCATTGCTTTCTTCAATTCTTCCACCGGAAAATTCGCAATCATTTCGCCGAGAACCGGCTTTTCTTTATTTTCGTCTGCCATTATTCAAATTCCTTAATAACTTCTTCCATAGCAGTTCGCCATTCGCCTTCAAGATTTTCGTCAATGTTTGAAGAGCGAACCATAAAACTCATATCCACATTATCGCAACAGGTCAGCGGATTCACCACTGCGAAAAAGTCAAGCGTAACTTTGCCCAACAAAGCAAAATGATTATTCGTATTGTGGAAATTCAAAACCACTTCGTGGCGACCGTTATCCGTTCCAACATTCACGTGGATAGCCGGGTAACGATTAACGATGTTGTTGATTTTGCCATTGAGTGTGATTAAATCCATTTTTAAACCTCTTGTTTTCTTTTCTACATAAGTAAATATAGCAAAATATACAAGGGTTGTCAATGATTTTTAGCCAAAACTGTGTAAAATAATGTTTACATTCTATTGTAAACTTTTAGTTACAACTGAAAGAACTTCAATGTTAGCCTGGTCAAACACTTTGGCTTTTACCCGAGCCACGATTTTCTTATATTCAGTTTCGTTATTTTCGTCTTCTAATGTAAATTCGTATGTTTGATTAGCACACATAAATTTAACTGTATGAGAATAGGTCACGCTGGTTTAATCTCCTTATTTTCGTCACTTTGAATTTTAATCAGTCTGTTCATTTCATCCATCTGCTTTTCAAATAGTTTTAGGAATGAAAACAAGTTCTGTAATTCTTGATAAGCGACGTCTAGTTCTTTACAAAATTCATTATCATTTTTGTAATCGGCTCGGCATATATTTCTAGTCCAAATAGAACCTTTCTTATAGAAATAATCTACATAAGAACTTGAACCTTTTGGAGGACAAAATGTAACAACGTCATATCGTTTTCCATTTATCTCATGCCCGACAGAAAATATAGGTGTATCTTTTTTAACTCCCATACTTTCCAAGATACCATTCCATTTATCTGGGAAATGTTCTTTTAGATAAATGCAGTTCGTATAAATGTTATCACAGTTAATTTCCTGTTTGAACAACTCTTCAAACTTCCCTAAGTATCTAAACAGACCCATGTGTAATTTCCTTTGTATAGTTTCTTTAATGTTCATTTAATAATCTCAACGATTTTTTCAGCTAGTTCTTTTTCTTTCTTTGCTTTTGCCATTTTTTCATTTGCGATTTTTACAGATTCTATTTGCTTTTTCAATTCGCCAAGTTCATAATTCATTTTAATAATGGCAGCTTGTTCGTCATCAAATGCTTGAACAGTTACCCACTTCCATTCATAAGTTACAAATGGGTTGTCATCAGTCCAAGCTTTCTCAATGGGCTTGTAATTCTGTAAGAGATACTGACCCAAAGCATTCTTTACAACTCTCCAAGGCTTTTCTCTATCTTTCTGTTCTTCATTTGCTTGCTTGTTAAAATAAAAACACAAACAAATTATAAAAACAATAAAAGCACCAACAATGAAATATACCATATTTTTCTCCTTACCATTGTAACATAAACAAAATAACAAAAATACAAATAATAAATACAGTCATATTCTTCTCCTTTAATAAACAATGATTATGAAACCTAAAACCAATGAAACAAACATAGCAATAACTGCTAGACAACTATCAACATCAGATGAATTCCAACTTGGCATTCCTTCTCGTCTGCGATAACCTTCTTGTGCTTCTTCCAATGTTTTATATCCATTTACAGAACCAGGAAAATACCACAGTCCGTCTTCTTTCCTGTGATACATTTCGTGTGGTCCTTCACCCCAGTATCTCGGCATAATTAGTCCAACATTGATTCAATGAAATCTTTAGAATAGCCAATAAAAGTTTCGTCCTCGTCTCCGTCAGTTGCCCAACAATAGCCGAGAATAATTCCGATTACTGTTAATGCGAAAATGAAAATACCAAATTCAATCTGAAGACTTAGAATTAGCCAAGACAATAAAGTAAATGTTCTCACACTCAGGAAACCAATCCCAAATGAGAATAGAGTTAATGCGACTAACGAAACAGTTAGTAATCTTTTTGCTTTTACCATTATTTCTCCTTAGATTTTCTAAATGAAGTTTTTGCGTCAAATCCGTATGCTTTCAATCGGGTCAAATCATCCCCAACAGGAACAATAGCTTCGTCTGGTCTGGCATGGGTGTCATACCAGTGTTCCAATTCCCACAATGCAGTAAATGGGTCTTTCATCTGCTGAAATCCGTAATTCTTCAAATTAGGGAACAACTGTGCTTTGTATGTTTCGTATTGAGTATTCTTATGCCATTTGCTAATTCCTTCATATTCAGGAATAACTATCACAGGACCGTACTTTTCAAAAATGTCAGTATTCCATTCTTTGATTTTATTTGGGTCATTCAGTTCTTCAATTTTAAAAGACTTCATCCAACTGTAACAAATTGTATGTTCCTGGTGGTCCTTCAAGAGTTCGTCATAGGTTACATACTTGTGTTCAATGACAGTTCGGAAATCATCAGTCAAATGACCTTTTTGCCAATGGAAAAACCACTGACCACAAAATCCAATCAAAGTAATTGGATAACCTTTAGTGGTTTTTCTTCCATTATATTCTACAGTCTGTTTTTCAGCTTGCCAATCTGGAATACGATTATAGCACAAAATTGGAAATTCAGTTTTACCAATTTCTACTTCTTTTTCTTTTCTGTTAATTACAACTTCGGAGGACAAAAATGACCCCAAAGCAGAATCATAATAATCTTGATAGTTTGAGTTAATCTTCATTAAGTGTTCTCCATTTAAGTTCTATCTATAATATAGCAAAAAATGGGCAAGTTGTAAACCCGCCCATTCTAAACTTTATCAAATTTTGTTTCAAGTTAAACTTACATTATTTTCATACAGATAGTAGCCGCAGATAATAAAATTGTTAAACTGCACAAAACCATACCAATCACATTAGACTGGTCAAAGTTTCCATCGTGCCACAGTTGATAAAGAACTGTGGAACAAAACAAAATCATTATCGTACAAAGTATTATAATTCCCATATTCATATTTATGCGAAATCCGAAGTTAATTCAAGTTGTTTTTCAAATTCCTTACATTTCAAGTAATACATTTTCATTGACTTTATGTAGTTTCTTACTTCGTCTAAACTGGACAAATTCGTAGTTCCGTAAGTGCTCACTCTCAATGTAACATTTGTACCTTGTGTTTCAAATGAAAAATGAACATTATCAACCATAAAGTACTTGTTGTCACAGTTGTAAACACAAACTGTTGTATTACCGAAGTTTAAAAGTCTTTGGCTTCATATAGTTTGTATAAACACCCCACACAGCATTAGTAATACTTGTGCCAGCCGTAGTATAGTAACCTAAATTGGAAATTGTAACTCCAGTACCATTTGA
>JAGCLR010000332.1 GCA_017646885.1 Methanobrevibacter sp.
CCCTGAACCGAATGAAGCAAATCTCTCAAGCCTCATGAAAGCTGTTGTAGCTACTGAATCAGACCTCGGAATTGCTCATGACGGTGATGCAGACAGAATGATTACCGTTGATGAACAGGGAAGAGTTTCAGAGTTCGATAAGCTTTTGGCACTTGTCTCAAAGAAATTCGGTGGAACTGTTGTAACCACTGTCGATGCAGGATTATGCATGGATGAAGCAATGGAGGAAGTTGGAGGAAGAGTTCTAAGAACCAAAGTAGGTGACGTGAATGTTGCTGAAGTGATGATTGAAGAAAATGCAAGCTTTGGTGGAGAACCATCCGGTACTTGGTTGCATCCAGACTTCTGCATGTGTCCAGACGGAATATTGTCTGGTCTTAGAATGGCGGAAATCGTTTCCAAAGAAGGAAAATTATCCGAACTTCTTGAAAAATTCCATCAATACCCTCATATGAGAGAAAAGGTAATCTGTTCAAAAGAAGAGAAATTCAAAGTCATGGAAAACATGGAAGATCTTTTAAAAGGTGCCTTTGATGACATTAAGGACATCAATACCATTGATGGAATCAGATTAAGCTTCAATGATGGAAGCTGGGTTCTAGTCAGACCTTCAGGTACTGAAGATTATGTTAGAATAACTTTAGAAGCTAAAACCGAAGAGAAGGCTGAACAAATCAAAGACACTTGCATTAAAATCATTAAAGAGAATATTTAATTATTCTCTAAACTTTTTTTATGAAAGAATAATTAGTTTCAATAAATGCGAATTAAATTTTATCTTAAAAAATTGCAAAATAAGAAATAATAATAAAAAATAGTAAAAAAAAGAAAAAAGAAAAAGTTTTATTCAAACTTTTATAAAAATTTGGAATCAGTTGAAAACTTATTCGTCTTCAGTGATGATTCCTTCAATACCTGCAGCACATTGAGGGCATACCCAGTCATCTGGGAAGTCTTCGATAGGTCCTGCTGGTACTTTGTAAGTTTCATCTCCGGTTTCAGAGTCCCAAGTGTATTCACAGTGCATACATACATATTTTACCATTATAATCACCTTTTTAAAAATTTAATTAATCAAAATATTAGTTAATTAACTATAATTCTAATATGTATAAACTTATATAAAAAACTTTTTTAATTAATATGATTCTCAAGGATGCGAACAATTTTTTATACAATAATTATTAAAATATATATTAAAATATTATTAAAAATAAAATATTTTAAATAATTATTTAAATGAATAAAAAGTAATATAAAAATAAGGTATCTAAAATTGGTAAAAAAATATTCAAATATGATAAAAAATATTTTTTCCAATCATAGAAAAAGTTTAAAACACGAATAAATAATAAAAAAATTAATTATGATTAGATAATAGAAATATGGGAGGAATTAGGTGAAAGCTATAATTTTAAGTGCAGGCGAAGGAACAAGAATGAGACCTTTGACTCTCACAAAACCTAAAACTATGTTGCCTGTTGCTGGAAAACCTATTATTCAATATAATATAGAGGCACTGCGAGACTGCGGTGTCAAAGACATTCTTCTTATTGTAGGATATAAAGAAGAAATTGTTAGAGATTACTTTAAGGACGGTTCCCAACTTGGAGTGAATATCAGTTATGCTACACAAAGCAAATTGGAAGGAACTGCAGATGCAATTGGCTATGGAAAAGACTTCATTGAAGACAGCTTAATCACTCTTAATGGAGACATCATATTGGATGTGGACATCCTTAGCGAGATCATTGAAGACTACGAAGAATCAAAGCCAGACACATTAATGGTGCTTACAGAAGTGGAAGATCCAAGTGCATTCGGTGTTGTTGAATTGGATGGAGACAATATCATAAACATTGTTGAAAAGCCTAAAAGGGAGGAAGCTCCAAGTAACTTGATAAACACTGGAATCTATATTTTCAATAAGGACATCTTTGATAAAATTGACAAAACTGAAATTTCTCCAAGAGGAGAATACGAAATTACAGATTCATTATCACTTCAAATAGCTGATGGAAAAGTGGTAAAAGGACATAAGACCACAAAAGAATGGATGGACATTGGAAAGCCATGGGAATTGATAGAAATCAACGAAGAACTTCTCAACCATATTGAAGGAGAAATCAAAGGAACTGTTGAGGAAGGAGTTACAATCCATGGAGAAGTATTTTTAGATGAAGGCAGTCTTCTCCGTTCAGGAGTTTATATTCAAGGACCTGTATATATCGGTAAAAACTGTGATATTGGACCAAACTCATACATTAGAGGAAATTCCTACTTTGGAGATAATGTCCACATAGGTAATGCAGTGGAAATCAAGAACTCAATCATTATGGAAAACACCAATGTAAGCCATTTAAGTTATGTAGGTGACTCTATTTTAGGTTCAAATTGTAATATTGCAGCTGGAACAAATATTGCTAACTTACGTTTTGACAACAAAACCGTTAAGACCACTATCAAAAACAAGAAAACAGATACTGGAAGACGTAAATTAGGTGCAATTGTAGGAGACTCTGTAAAAACTGGAATCAACTCAAGTTTAAGTCCAGGAGTCAAGATAGGAGTTAGAGCTACAATCGGTTCCGGTGTTTTATTGTACGAGGACTTAGAGTCTGACATGAGAGTCTTGGTAAAGCAAGAGCATATTTTCCAAAACAAAAAGGAAACCGGACAAATCTCTTTAGAAGAAGTGGATGAAAATAAAGAAGAATAAAAAAATATTTTAATTCATATGAAATGAAATTTAGATTTATTAATTTATCTTATTAATAAAAAAATTAAAAGAGGAGTATATTATGAAACTCAATGAACCCGTAAAAATATTCCCTGGTGCACAAGTAATTGGCGATGTTGAAATTGGCGAAAACTGTTCCATTTGGCATGGTGCGGTTATTCGAGGAGATGTAGGCCCTATAAGAATTGGCAAAAACTCCAATGTGCAGGACAACTGTGTTCTTCACACTTCAGCAAACTTGACTCTTAAGATTGGAGACAATGTGTCCATAGGACATGGTGCTGTAGTTCATGGATGTGAAATTGATGACAATGTCCTTATAGGAATGAATGCTACTGTATTGAATGGTGCTAAAATAGGCAAGAACTCAATTGTAGGTGCTGGAGCAGTAGTCAGTGAAAATAAGGAATTTCCAGAAAACAGCTTAATATTAGGTGTTCCTGGAAAGCTAATTAAGGAAACTACACAAGAACAAAGAGACCATATTATTTGGAATGCATTACACTATGTTGAACTTGCAAATGAATACGATGATTAACTCATCTATTCATCAACTTTTTTTATTATATTATTAAAATTAAAAATCATCTTATCATAATGCTGATTAAATACTGGCTATCAAAAGATTAAAAATTATATTGAGAAGGTAAAATAATGAAAGTACGTAAAGAAGTAGAGGAATTAGACCCTTATGTTCCTGGAAGATCAAAAGAGGAAATCGCACAGGAATTTGGAGTTGAGAAAGAAGACATCATAAAATTGGGATCTAATGAAAATCCATGGGGACCATCTCCAAAAGTAAAGGAAGCTATTGAAAAAGAACTTGCAAACATTAACAGATACCCTGAATCTGATTTGGAAGAGCTTAAAAAGGAATTTGCAAGATACTCCAATGTAAAGCCAGAACAGATAATCGTTGGAGGAGATGGTGCAGATGAGCTTATTGACACTTTAGCAAAAACCTTCATTGAACCTGGTGACGAATTTATAGTCCCTTTACCTTCTTACATGTATTATGAATTCCTATTCAAGCCATATGGTGCAATTCCAAATTATGCAAAATGGAATTTGGAAACAAATACCCTTGATTTGGATTCTGTACTCAATGCAATAAATGAAAAAACAAAGATGCTATTTTTATGCACTCCAAATAACCCAACTGGAGCATTGATTTCCCAAGATGAGTTAAGAGCAATCTTGGATAAAACCAATAAATCCAAAGGGGGAGTGTGTGATGCAGTGGTTGTGATAGATGAAGCATACTTTGAATACTCACTAACAACTAATGTAAACCTTTTAGACGAGTATGACAATATTTTCATTCTTAGAACAATGTCTAAGGTAATGGGTCTTGCAGGAATGAGAATCGGATACGGTATTTCAAGCAAGGAAATCATCGAATTCATGCACAGGATCAAGCCTGTCTTCTCACTTACAAAACTTTCCTATGTAGCTGCTCTCACTACAATAAAAGATACAGAGTACATTGAAAAATCCATTAAGGATGGAATAGAAAGCAGAGATTTCCTATATGATGAGATATCTAAAATGAAATCCGTTAAGGTCTATAAATCCTATTCAAATTTCATGTTGATTGATATTCATGATACAGGTTACACAGCTGCAGAGATTACAAGAGAATTCATGAAAAGGGGAATGATTGTAAGAGATTGTACCTCCTTTAAAGGATTGGATGAATATTACTTCAGAATAAGCATTTGTACATTGGAAGAAGATAAGAAATTCCTTGAAGTGATGAGAGAAATCTTGAATGAATAAATTAAAAATTTAAAAATTATAATTAACAATTAATGACAAAAAATACTAAGTATTAAGATTAAAGGTTTGATAAAATGGAATACAGCGTTACAGTAACATCATCAATTGAATATCCAAAAAATATGTCTTTTGTTATATTTTTAGCAAAATGCCCTCTCAGATGCCCTTATTGCAGCAATAGCGAAATATTGGAAGAGGGAACTGAAATCAGCTTGGAAGAGATATATGAAAAGATTGATGATTCTGCAATGTTTATGGATGCTGTTGTTGTTTCAGGTGGAGAACCTTTAGTCCAATATGAAGATGTGATTGAAATCTTCAAATATGTTAGAGAAATCGGTCTTAAAACCAAATTGGACACAAGTGGAGTTTATCCAGACAGACTCCAAAAAATACTTGATTTAGGATTAGTGGATTATGTGGCTATGGACATAAAGGCTCCATTCGACAAGTATGAAGAAGTCATTAAAGCAGACATTGGGCAAAATGTAAAGGAATCCATGGAAATTGTAAATAGATATGATGATGTAACTTTAGAATGCAGAACCACTTATTGCCCTAAATTGCTCACAGAAGAAGACCTTTTTACAATAGTTGATGAAGTGGAATGCGATTTATACACCATTCAGCAATTTAGAAACAGATGCGTTCTAGATGAATCATTGGCAGAAGCGGAAGAGCCAAACCCTCATGACATGGAGGATATTGCTAAAAGGATCAAAGAAGCATATCCTAATCAAGACATAAATGTAAAAACTGCAGAATTCGGTCAAAAAAGCATCTAAATAGCTATTAAAAATCATTCATATTCATAAAATTTTTCTAAATCAATGAACTTAGAATTTAAAAAATAAATAGATAAGTTTATTAATTTTTCAATAAAGATAATAATATATTAAGATTTACTTAATTATCATATTCAGACTTACTTAATTATTTATTTAAGACTATTTTTTATTAAAAGTCTCCAAAAAAGGTGATAAAATGCCAATCATGTCCTTTGGAAGTCAGAACATAAATATAA
>JAGCLR010000333.1 GCA_017646885.1 Methanobrevibacter sp.
ACAAATAATCAAAATAGAAAATCTAAAATCTTTAAAATAAGCAAGGTAATGACATGGCGAATAAGACTGTGGAATTGATGAGGGGAAATCCGGAAACAGCAGTTAAAAAGCTTGCTATTCCAATTATGATTTCCATGCTGCTTACAGCATCTTACAACATTATAGATGGTATTTGGGTAGCTGGACTTGGACAGGCAGCAATTGCAGGAATAGGATTTGTAACTCCAATATTCATGATATTGAACGGGGTAAGCGTTGGGCTTGGAAATGGTGCAACAAGCAGTATCAGCCGTTTTGTTGGTGCAAAAAATCATGAAGGTGCCAATAAGTCTGCAGCACATGCTCTTTTAATATTTTTAGTGGCTTCAATATTCCTTACAGTAACCCTCTTATTCATTCAGGAGCCTTTGCTTCGTACCTATGGAGCAAGCGGACAGAACCTTGCAGAGGGAATAAAATATGGAACTCCTCTATTTTTAGGTCTTATTGCATTCATGTTCGGTAATGGAGGAAGCGGTATCCTTCGTGGTGAAGGAGATATGAAAAGGGCAATGTATGCAATGATTGTTTCAGTTACCCTTAATGCCATTCTTGACCCTATCTTCATTTATGTATTGGGCTTCGGTTCTGCAGGTGCATCCATGGCAACAATCTTCAGTGCTCTTGGATCTGCTTCAGTAATCCTTTACTGGATTCTCATCAAGAAGGACACCTATGTGAATGTTAATTTGAGAGAGTTCAAATTCGATTCCAAAATAGCTAAAGACATATTGAAAGTAGGTATTCCTGCTTCAATGGACATGTTCATGATGTCTGTTGCAGTAAGCCTGTATTTAGTTTTCATTTCAACAATTGGAGGGGAATACGGTATTGCTTCATTTACATCAGGACAAAGATTATACCTATTTGCCATAATGCCTCTTACAGCTATCGGTAGTGCAGTATCAGCAGTTTCAGGAAGTGCATTCGGTGCTAAAAATGGAGATTATCTATCAAGAGCTCACTTGTATGGAGTTAAATTTGGAATAGCCTTTGGAACAGCGGTTACAATAATATTGGTTGCATTCGCTCCACAGCTTGCAACTTTATTTGCATATACTGAAGAGACAGCTGTTTTGGTTCCTGAAATTACCAGATTCCTAAGAATTGCAAGCCTCTGTCTCCCACTAACTGGAGCTGGAATGACTTCAAGTTTCCTATACCAAGGAATGGGTAAAGGAACAATGAGCCTAATGTGGACAATCATCAGAGAGGTCATCTTTACAGTCACTGCAACATACACCCTTGGAATAGCTTTAGGATGGGGACTTGTTGGTATCTGGACCGGTCTTGCATTAGGTAGAACCCTTGCAAGTATTCTAAACTTTGCATTTGCAAGATACACAATAAGAAAAGTAAGAGCCAAATTCGGCACTTAATCTTTCTTTTTTCTCTCGAGAGAACGAATTTTCTTATTTTTCTTTTTAAATAAACAAAAACTATTTTTTATCTTAAACTAAACGCTTTCAAGAAAAAATATTTAAAATCAAATATTATAATTTATACTATGGAAGGAAAGACTTTAGATAAGAAAACACGTAACTTAATACTATTTCTATTTTTAATTGGAGTGTTCATGGGTTCATTGGATACTGGAATAATAGGTCCAGTTCTCCCTTCAATTGAACAGAGCTTCCACTTGACAAGTAGGGAATCAAGCTGGATATTTACACTTTTTGTAATCAGTTTCATGATCGGCTCTCCAGTTATGGCTAAATTTTCAGACTTCTATGGAAGAAAGAAAATCTTCATTTTTGATGTAATACTCTTTGGAATAGGATCTTGCTTGATTGCATCTTCCATAAGCATAGAGGCAATATTCTTAGGAAGAATCGTCCAAGGTTTCGGTTGCGGAGGAATATTCCCAGTAGCTGGAGCATTTATCGGAGACGGATTCCCATTGGAAGAGAGAGGAAAAGCGTTGGGAATTCTTGGAAGCG
Source organism: Methanobrevibacter sp. (assembly GCA_017646885.1). Next base: position 1,980 of record JAGCLR010000333.1, read on the forward strand.
TATTTGGAATTTCAGCTATTGGAGGCCCATTGGTTGGAGCTGCATTGATTCCATATGGATGGAACTGGTGCTTTACAATAAACATTCCAATTGCCATATTCATAATACTCTTTGCATGGTATATACTTCCAAGTGCAGAAAACGACAGGAAACTCAAGATAGATTATTTGGGAATCATCGTATTGAGCTTGCTTGCAGTATTCCTATCCTACGGCCTTAATCAAATTGATTCAAGCAATTTCCTTAGCAGCTTATTATCCATTAAAGTACTTCCATACTTATTGATGTTCATTATTCTAATCCCAATTTTCCTGAGAATAGAAAGAAGGGCAGAAGAATCCATTGTGCCAATACATATGCTGAAAAACAGGGAAATCAGCATTGCCTGTGTTGAAACATTATGCTATGGAATAATCTACTCATCAGCAATATTCATCCCTTCACTTGTAATCCTTTCAATGGGATTGGATGACCAATTGGCAAGCCTGATGCTTATTCCAATTTTAGGTGCAAATGCAGTTGCAGCGCCAATACTTGGAAAGATACTGGACTCTACAGGATCACGTAAGATCATGGCAGTTGGAACAATGATTTTGGCTATAGGGTTATTTGCAATTGCAGTTTACCCAAGCAATCTAATATTTTTCATAATAGCAGGATGCATGGTTGGTGTAGGTCTTGTAACAATTATCGGAGCTCCTTTAAGATATATTGTCTTAACTGAAGCAAAACCATATGAGAGAGGAGCGGGACAAGCTATTGTAAACATGCTCTCAAGTGCAGGGCAATTGATAGGTGGAGCACTGATTGGTGGAATAATCGCATCCTTTTCAGGAATTTTAGGTTATCAAGTCAGTTTGTTTTTAGCAACAATAGTTGCAATCATTGCATTTGCAGCCACATTAAAATTAAAAAGCCGTGACGAGCAAATAGCTACCATGAAAGCAAATCAATAATTATGTAAAAAAAATTAAAAAAGAATATTGTAATAATATTGTAAAATAATTGAAAAAAAATAACTATAAAAAATTAATAAAAAAAGTAAAAAAATTGAAAGAAAATAAGTATAAAAAATATTAAAGAAAGATGTTAGGAAATAGCATCTTTCATTGATTGAACATATTTTGCAAGAGGCTCTTTTGCATTTTCTCCATGCTCTGCAATAATGTTAACAATTGCACTTCCTACAATAACACCATCCGCTACTTTTGCAATATTTTCTGCCTGTTCTGGAGTATTTATACCAAAACCAACCGCAGCAGGAACGTCTGTAACTTCCTTAATATCCTCTAAAATGGATTTTAAGTCTGTTCTAATCTCACTTCTCATTCCAGTGACCCCTAATGATGAAACAACGTAAATGAATCCGCTTGCTTCACTTGCAATCATCTGTATACGTTCCTTTGAAGTAGGTGCAATCAAGCTGATTATGTCAATGCCATACTTTTGAGTCACTTCAAGAATTTCATCCTTCTCATCATAAGGAAGATCCGGTGAAATGATACCACAGACATTCAATTCCTGACATCTCTTGAAGAACTTGTCATATCCATAGTAGAATACCGGATTGATATAAGTCAAGAATACCAATGGAACATCTGATTTTTCTCTGATTTGCCTTATCGCTTCAAATACATCATCAGTGTTTGTATTGTTGGAAAGCGCTCTGATATTCGCTTCCTGAATTACAGGCCCTTCAGCTACAGGATCTGAAAATGGGATTCCTATCTCAACCAAGTCACAACCTGCCTCTTCCATAGCCAAAACATACTCTACAGTCTTTTCAATTGTAGGGTCTCCAGCAGTCAAGAATCCAATGAAAGC
>JAGCLR010000334.1 GCA_017646885.1 Methanobrevibacter sp.
GTTATATACTGTTGTCTCGACATTTCCTGTGTTGTAGCAGTTCTTGACAGCCTTGCTTGCTATTCCTGCGATGCCGCCTACCTTCACATTATTGATGAAAGACGATTCCACCTTGATGTCGCCGGTGTTGTAGCAGAATGATGTGTTGAATACCGCACCTCCTATACCTCCTACTGTAAGATAAACGCCATTATTGTCAAGATTAGCGTAGATGTCACCGTGATTGGAGCTGTTGTATATATAGGTATTTTCCTGGCATTCACCTACAATGCCGCCAATAGCGGAATTATATCCGTCCTTAACGGTGATGTTGGCGTAACTGTGACAATTCTCGATAATTAGCAAGTCATCATAAAAAGAGCCAGCTGTAATGGAACCAAAAGGATACCCCATCTGATTGTCTAAGACAATGTCGGTGTCTTTAATTGTCAGATTCTTAATATATCCCTGAGCATAACCGAATAAGCCGTAGTCCATTCTACTGATGCTATGGTTGTCGCCGTCAAAGTAACCGTAAAAAGAGCCGACTCCCATTATTCCGATTGCCACCCAAGGAAGATTGGCAAGGTCGATGTCAGTTGTGAGTCTATAGTATTTACAGTTGTTCGGATCATAAGCCCGCTGAGACATGTAGGCCAGCTGTGCTGCATTCTCAATGAGGATAGGGTTGTCTTCTGTGAGACCTTTTTCGTTAGAAGTGTCGAATTCTTCGTAACTGCCATCCCAAACGGAAACCTGAGCCGTCAATGATGTCGCCATGACTAAGATGGCTAAAGAAAAGATAAGTTTTTTCATGATTTTAAGATTTTAGGCTGGTTCTATTTATTGTTAATTTCCCTACATCAATGGATAGAACCAATTTTCTCCACATCTGTAGTTTGATTTGTTTATTAAAAAGCGTTCTCGACAAATCCAATTTATCGAGACATACGTATTATGAACTTGTTTTTCCCTAAAACATGTATGTCGTTACTAATATTCTCCATGCCTTTATTCATTATCTATTCAGTTCTACAAAGTTTATAATTTAATTTCAAAAATCCAAACGTTTTTTAATATTTTTTATAAAAATTGGGGGGGGGTAAGTTGTTAATTATCATTTAATTAAACAAACAACTACTAAAATAAGAACGAAGACAAAAAGTAAATAACTGTTGATAGAAGCGGATTTTGGGAACTGGAAATCGAAAATTAACTGTCAGCTGTCAATAAAAAAATACGAGCAATACGTGGAGACCAATTTAGAATAGAGGGATGTTTTTTTGAGCTAAAGCTGTTGAACTTTATTTAGTGATGGAGTAATGAAGTGATGGAGTGATGTGAAAAACTTCTCCAATCCCTCCAATCCCTCCAATCCCTCTATTCCCTCTAATCCCTAAAGTTCTAAAAAGAAAAAGGTCATCCGACTTTTTATCGTCAGATGACCTCTTCAATTATTTTATAATTTAATATTATTTGTTTACAACGACTTTTTGTGTTGAAGTTGTACCTTCTGATGTTTCTATTGTCACATAGTAGATACCGTTTGTCATTGACTCAGTGCTTATTGTCATTACGTCTGAACTAGCATCTTGAGCGAATACCATTTGACCGATGCTGTTATAAACAGTAACTTTAGTCATGTTTTCAACAGAAACGTTGATTTCGTTATTAGCTGGATTTGGATAAACTACTGATTCTGTTTCTACCATTTCGTTTACGCCTACTGTTTCAGAATATATTTCAAAAGACAATTCATATCTGAAAGTGTTACTGTTAGCTGTACCAGAAACGATTGTTTGATTGCTGCTGTCTTTTACACCCCAGAAACCGCCGCTCATGCCGTTTCCTTCTGTGTTTATCAATGTCACGCTGTAGCATCCAATTGATGGGAATGTAATTTCTTCTGTAAAGACCTTTTTAGGTTGTTCGTATGTAAAAGTCTTATACATTTCGCCTGTTGTCATATTCTTAATTTCCATTCTGAAGTTTTCAGGGTCATCACCTGTTTTAAGTTGAATTTTAACATAAGCGTCTGATACAGAATAAGCATCTTCAAGATTTATTGCATATACATTATCACCAGGATAAGCGTCAGCGTTAGAACCGTTAAGGTTTGTAGCTTCAATTACAGCATTAGCGCCATTTGTTTCAAATGCAGGGAAGTCAAACTCAGCTGATTCACCTTTTGGCAAAGAACCTTCCCAGAGGTAAGATGACAATTCTGTTCCGTTTTCATCTTTAGCTGTAAACAAAACTGAATTTAATGTTTCAGTTCCATAGTTTTTAAATACAAAACGAGGAGAAACAACACCTGAACATGATGACAAAGGAATATCTTCTACGCTTCTTAAAGCCATGTCATATTGGTTTTCGCTATCCATGAGAGAAAGTTTAACAGCTTGATAAACTTCTTTGTTACCATTATAGCTTTGAACCCATGCTACGAGTTGACAGTTTTCTCTGTCGTAAGCAGCTATATCAAATGTTTCTGTGACTTCGATATAGTCACCTGTCATTTGTTTTCCGTTTTGATTTGGAATCATATCACGAACAACATAGTTAAGTTCGCTCATTCCTTGCCATGCACGTTGGATGTGAGATTCTGTCAATGCGATAAAAACTCTAACATCTGATGAATTACAAGTACCGACTTTATTTGCAGTAGCCTTTACTTCAAATTGAGTTCCATATTTCCATGTGAAAGAAAGGTCGAGTTCAAATGGACTTGTGACATTGATACGTTGATTGTAAGCTGAAAGAGCTTGATTATAAGAATAATCAATATATTCTTGATTGCTTGATTGGCCACCAACTGAAGGAGACATTACACCGTCAACTTTCATTGTTGGGTAAGAGCTGATGTAGTAGTAATTAGCTCTTTGGTTTGTTTCTGTTGTATAATATTCTGGCGCTGAGAATGCACTTGTATGGAAAGCGACTGGAGCGACAGACTTGCCTTCTTCCAACAATCTACCGACGGCCATAGCTGCTGCCGGGCAATATGGGCAGTTAACACCAGTAAACACTTCTAACAAAACACATTCGCGAGCAACATTCTGTGCAGCCACATTAGTGAACAACATGACTGCTGCTACAATTGTAAGTAATAACTTCTTCATTTTCTGATTTTATTTTAATTATTTTAATAAATTTAACGAACTGCAAATTTACGTTTTTTATTTTGATTACAGATATTTATTTGAGCATAAAAAAAGACGCCATAAAATATGACGTCTTCATCTTAATTATTCGTTATAAATTATTTATTAACAACGACTTTTTGTAATGTTTGTTTTCCGTCAGCTGTTACTACATTAACGAAATACATACCATTAACCCATGATTCGGCATTGATTTTCACAAAGTTATTATCAACTGTTTCTGAATAAATCAATTGTCCGATGCTATTATAAACTGTAACGTTTGCAATATTTTCAGCTACTACATTAACGTATGAATTTGCTGGATTAGGATAAACGCTAACAGGTTCTGCTTCTACAACATTTTCAACAGATTCGCTGCTGTATTTAACTTCAACAGGCATTTCATATCTGAATGCGTTTGATGAACTGCTGCCTGAAACAATTGTTTTATTATTTGCATCTTTGATTCCCCAGAAGCCACTTCCGCAACCATTTCCTGCTGAATTTTTGAAAGTAACTCTATAGCAACCAAATTCTGGAACTGTAACTTCTTCTGTATAAACTTTATTAGGTTGTTCGAAAGTTAAAGTTTTAAGAACTTCGCCATTATCCATATTCTTTATTTCAATGCTGAAGTTTTGGTTATCGTCACCTGTTTTAAGTTGAATTTTCATATAACCTTCTTCTATGTTAGTTGGTTCAACAACGTCCAATACATAATTGTTATCGTATGTAAATTCATCGTTGTTGCTACCATTGAGGTTAACAGCTTGTATTTTCAAGAAGCTTGAACCAGCGAAGTCGATTTCTGGCATGATAAATTCTGTTTGTGCTCCTTTTGGCAAAGCACCGCTCCATTGGTATGTACCTATTTCTGAATCAGTATCGTCTAAGATTTGGAATGTAGCTGATTGTAACATTTCACTACCATAGTTTCTGATTGTCATACGAGGAGCAATAACACCTGAACATACTTCTGAAGGAACTTCTTCAACTTTAACGATACCTAAATCATATTGTGATGCTGATGTTGCGATTGGCATTTTAACAGCTTGCCAAACTTCTCTTTGGCCATTGTATGATTGAACCCAAGCAATAAGTTCACAATTTTCTTTTTTATAACCAGCCAAGCTAAACATACCTGTAACTTCTTGTGTATCTTCTGTTAAAGCGACACCTGATGAAGATGTGACGATGTCACGGCATACAGCGTTTAATTCTGGCAAACCTTGCCATGATTGTTGAATATGAGATTCTGTTAAAACAATAAACACTCTTAAATCTGTGCCGTCACAATCTCCGACTTTTGTAACAACAGCCTTAGCTTCACATTGTGTTCCTGAATGATAGTCGAATGAAAGATCAATTGTAAAAGGACTTTGTTTGCTTATACGTTCATCATAATATGGTTTGTATTTGTTATACATTGAACTTGAAGCAGTTCCACCGCCTTCTATTTTGTTCATACCATCAATGAGAACTGTTGGGAAGCTATTGACACTGTAGTAAGTAGCTCTACCGTTTGTTTCTGTATTTGCATATTCAGCTGGTGAATAATACGAATTATGGAATGCAATAGGTGCAATTGACAAGCCTTCTTGCAACATTTGAGAGATTCCGTTTGCAGCTGCAGGACAGTATGGGCAGCCAATTCCTGTAAATGCTTCAATTAAAACGCATTCACGAGCGACATTCTGTGCTGATACGCTTCCTGCTATCATCACAGATGCAACGATTGAAAGTAAAAATTTCTTCATTTTTTTAATTAAATTTTAAGTTTATTCTAATTTGTAATAGTCGGCAAATTTACATTTTTTTCTCAAAAAATTATTCGTCATTTACAGAATATTTCTCATTTTTGTAAAAAAAAATTATGTTAGACAAATCACTAATAAAACATTTCCTCAATTACCTTCGATTGGAGCTGTCGATGTCGGATAACAGCATTGCAGCATATTCGCATGATATTGAAATGTTGATGCAATATTTATACATAACGAAACATTCTATGTTATTGAAAGACATACAGCAAGACAACATAGAGAGTTTCTTTGCCTATCTATACGACTTAGGTTTGTCTGCAAGTTCTCAAGCCAGAATTTTATCAGGCATAAAGAAATTTTACAATTATCTTGTTCAAGAAAAAATTGTAGTTGAAAATCCAACATTACTCATCTCCTCGCCTTCCATTGGCCGACACTTACCCGACGTTCTTACATATAATGAAATAGATTCTTTGATAAAGACTATAGATCTGAGCCAGCAATTCGGTCACAGAAACAAAGCAATTCTTGAAGTAATGTACGCTTGCGGGCTAAGAGTTTCAGAAGTCATCTCATTGAAAATAAGCAACATATATTTCAACGATGAATTTATCAGAGTTTTTGGAAAAGGAAACAAAGAACGACTTGTACCTATCAGTCGCTCTACTATAAAAACGCTCAAACTTTATCTTGAAGGCGAGAGATTACATCAAGACATAAACGCCAAACATACTGATACTGTGTTCATTAATAGAAGAGGTGCTGGTTTGAGCAGACAGATGATATTTTTAATGATAAAAGGACTTGCCGAAAAAGCCGGAATAAAAAAGAACATCGGACCACATACAATCCGACATTCTTTTGCTACACATTTATTGGAAGGCGGAGCCGATTTGAGAGCTGTTCAACAAATGCTCGGTCATTCAAACATCAGCACGACAGAGATTTACACTCATATTTCAGATCAATATCTGAGAGAGGTTATCTCAATCTATCACCCTCGTTTCAACGATAATTCTATTTAATTATATTTCCTTCAGGGTCAACGATAACGCCCCAAACCACGTCAATCAATTCACCTTCATTGAAATAAAAGTCCAACATCAACTCATCGTAAATCAAGCACGTGTCTCCTTCTTGTTCTTCTTCGTCAAATTCCTTATATCCATTTCTCTTCATTAAATCAACGATCTGATTACGATTCATTTCATAAACACGCTCTCCAAAAAGAGTAGCGTCTTCATTATTAGTTGAAATACTTGCTACAATAGGCTTTGAAATACCTTCAAAACAAATCGAGATACCTTCGGCATCATAGTCATAAAGAACAGAATAATTTTCATTTCCTTCAACGAGAGATTCCATTTCTTCATTGTTAGATGGCGTTCCGTAAATGCTAATTATTTCCTCAACCGACATTCCAAACTTGATGTCTCCATAACCTTTTAATGGTTCGATTACTAAATTTTCCATATTTATGTTATTCAAAACGTATTGACTTAGACGGATTTATATTGTTAATAACCATTGTCGGAATCAACATCATCAAAACCCAAAGAACGAAAGTTCCAACATTCAAAAGAAGAATATAAGACAAATTCAACTCTATAGGAACAGATGACAAATAGTAAGATTCTGCCGACAATTTAATTATATCTGTATATTTCTGTATCATGCATAAGCCTATTCCAAAAATATTACCTGCCAACATACCTATTAATAATATACGACATGAACGCTGTAAGAAAATCTTTCTTATAAAGGCATTACTTGCGCCCATCGACTTCAAAATCCCTATGGTTGATGTCCTTTCCAAAACTATTATTAGCAACATGCTTATGACTGTAATTCCTGCCACCAACAACATCAACACAATGATTATCACAACATTCATATCCTGAAGATCCAACCAATCGAATATCTGAGGATATAATTCTCTTGCCGTATAAGAAACGAGATTTGTAGGAATATTATAATATATTAAATTGTTTGCTTCATAAACATCGGTTGCTTCCATAAGTTGTATCTCAAGATGACCAACCATATTTTCATCCCAACCATTGAGACGTCTAATCTGATTCAAATCACAATATATGAAACGCTCATCGCATTCTGTAAGACCTGTTTCATAAATCCCCTTAACAACAAACTTACGTCCTCGTGTTTTCATATCTTCCCCAACAAACCACAATCTCACTTCATCTCCTTGAGCTAGCAACATTTTATCAGCTATTACTTTTGAAATGACAACATTATTAGAACGTTCATTTGCATTATAATGAGGGACATCACCCGAAATAAGGTTATCTTCAATGTATGTCCAATCATAATCCTTATCAACACCTTTTAATATAACACCATGAATTTCATCTTCTGTTTTGATTATTCCAGCTTTATTTGCCGTCGGATATATCGATTTCACAAAAGAATATTCCAATCTTGACTTCAACAGACTATCATATATAAAAGGTGTCTCCTCCATCGACTCATTCTGATTTAAAACCTGAATCTGTATAGGAGAAACAAAACCAACTACTTTATTTTTTATCTGATTTTTAAATCCAACAACAACTGCAATGGAAATCAACATTATAGATATACCTAACGCTATACTTACTATAGCTATCTTCATAACTATCGAAGATAAATTTTCCTTCGACAATGAAAAAATTCTTGATGATATAAACCTTGTTGCTTTCATTTTTTTCTTATCATTGCAAAAATAATCATTTATTCAAGTCTATGCAAAAGTTTTTTTTATTTTTATTAGTTTTTACATTTATTAATATTAATGCCAATGCACAAAAAAATAATGTAAAAAACGTATTCAATGCAGAAGATGCAATATGCGGCGCTTCTCAATTAGATTTATATCTCCCTGATTTACAAAACAAAAACGTAGGTATAATTGCCAATCAGACTAGTATTTTCAACAATACTCATCTCATTGACACACTATTAAGCGAAGGTATAACAATAAAAAAAATTTTCACACCTGAACATGGATTTAGAGGATCCGCCGACGAAGGCGCTTCTATTAACAACAGTATTGACGAAAAAACTCAGCTGCCAATAATTTCGTTATACGGCAACAATAAAAAACCTAATGCAGAGCAACTCAAAGACATCGACATTCTGGTTTTTGACTTACAGGATGTCGGCGTAAGATTTTACACTTATATCTCAACCATGACTTATGTTATGGAAGCCGCTGCCGAAAACAATATACCTATCATTATTCTCGACCGTCCTAATCCTAATGGATTCTACATCGACGGTCCTGTTTTAGAAAAAGAAAACACATCATTCGTAGGATTACATCAAGTACCTGTTGTTTATGGGCTTACGATAGGTGAATATGCAATGATGGTCAATGGTGAATTTTGGCTTAAAGACAGCATTCAATGTGATTTAAAAATAATTCCTCTTGGAAATTATAAGAGGAATGCCATTTATGAACTTCCCATAAAGCCATCTCCAAATCTACCGAACTGGGAATCTGTTTATCTCTACCCTTCTCTTTGTTTTTTTGAAGGAACCATTGTAAGTGTTGGACGTGGAACAGAACTCCCATTCCAAGTTTATGGACATCCTCTTATGAATGAAGATTTTTGCTTTACGCCAAGACAAGCTGAAGGCAGAAAAGCGCCACTTCTTTGCAATCAAGTCTGTTATGGAGAAATACTAACCGATTATGCTAAAAATTACAAACAAAACAAAAAAGAATTAAATTTGACTTGGCTCATCAATGCATACAATCAACTTAATGAAAATGAAAAGTTTTTCAACAACTTCTTCGTAAAACTAACAGGCACCAAAGATTTAGAACTACAAATAAAATCAGGTCTTACAGAAGATGAAATAAGAGAAAGCTGGAAACCAAAACTTGAAGAATACAAAAAAATCAGAGAAAAATATTTGATTTATAAGGACTAAACAAGGCTAAATATAAAGGCTAAAGACAAAGAAATCCTTTGACTTTAGCCTTTAATCTTTTAAATTTTAACTTTATACATTATATTGTTCTGCCAGGATATACTTTAAGAGCTTCTTTAAGGATACTCATAGCTTCTTCAAGATCTTCTTTCTTGAGGCAGTAACTAATCCTAACCTCTTGTGTTCCACGACCTTCTGTAGAATAGAATCCACTTGCAGGAGCCATCATAACCGTCTTGCCATTATAATTATAATCTGTCAACATCCATTTACAGAATTTTTCTCCATCATCAATTGGAAGGTGTGCCACAATATAGAACGCACCTTTTGGAGTTGGGCAATAAGCACCTTCTATTCTATTGATACCTTCTATACAAACGTCACGACGTGATTGGTATTCTCTAACAATTTCTTCATAATATGAAGGTGGGCAATCGAGAGCTGCTTCACCAGCCACCTGACCGAATGTTGGAGGTGACAAACGAGCTTGAGCGAACTTCATAGCTGCATCTATCAATTCCTTATTTCTGGTTATCATACGGCCAATACGAATACCGCATGCGCTAAATCTTTTTGATGCAGAATCGATTAAGACAACATGATCTTCAATACCTTCGAGATTCAATGCAGAATAATGAGTTGCTTTTTCGTAGCAAAATTCACGATAAACCTCGTCTGATATAAGGAATATGTTATATTTCAAAACAATTTGACGCAAAGTTTCCATCTCTTCTTTTGAATAAAGGTAACCTGTCGGATTGTTTGGATTGCAAATCAAGATAGCCTTTGTTCTTGGTGTGATAGCTTTTTCAAACTCTGAAATATCAGGAAGCGCAAAACCTGTATCAATAGAAGAATAAATCGGTTTCACGTTTACGCCAACATTCTTTGCAAAGCCATTGTAGTTAGCATAGAAAGGTTCTGGGATAATCACTTCGTCGTCCGGATCCATAATTGTAAGGAATGTCATAAGAAGAGCTTCTGAACCGCCAGTTGTAATAATCATTTCTTCCGGTTTCACATTGATACCAACCTTTTCATAATATTCACACAATTTTTTTCTATATGAAAGTGTACCCTGTGATGGAGAATATTTGACAACTTTTTCAGTATAGTTACGTACAGCCTCAAGAGCTAATTGAGGAGTCTCAATATCAGGTTGACCTATATTAAGATGGAATACTTCTATACCTCTTTCTTTTGCAGCATCTGAGAAAGGAACGAGTTTTCTGATTGGTGATGCTGGCATATTTTTAGCCTTTTGTGATATACTTGGCATAATTGTAAGTTTTTTTTGTTAGATAAAAAAAGCCACCTTAATAAAAAGGCAGCTCATAAATTATTAAAATGATGAATTATTTACAGGAGAACCGAATGAATTATTTTTTGTAGGAAGCGCTTCTGTTGGTTCTGGCAATATCTTACCTTTTATATAGAGCTTCACTTCTTTATTTGTTATCGCATTTGAAAAAATTGTAACATATTTACTAAAACTGCCTGGACGATCAGTGTTTTTATATGTCACTTTTATCACGTCTGTTTCACCTGGAAGAATTGGTTTTTTCGGCCATTCTGGAACTGTACATCCACATGAAGACTTTGGTTGTGATAGTATTAAAGGCTCATTACCGGTATTTTTAAATACAAATTCGTATGTACCATTACCTCCGTACGGAATTTCACCAAATTGATGTGTTGTTTTCTCAAAAGTAATTTCCGGACCATTTTGAGAAACAGTTTGTGCGTTTACAAAAGATGTCATTACAAACATCATTAAAACTACTGCCAATAACTTTTTCATATTATCTTTTCTTTTTAAATAATACATTATTAATTTGCTTCAAAGGTACATATTTTTCTTTAAAAAAAGCACGAAATAATTTTTTTTATTTTTTTTGAAAAAAATGTTTTTTGTATCAAAATTATTTCTATCTTTGCAGCGCAAATGGCGAGGTAGCTCAGTTGGTTAGAGCGTCGGATTCATAACCCGGAGGTCATGAGTTCAATTCTCATCCTCGCTACAAGTAAAACCCTTTGAAAATCAGCGACTTAAACCAAGTCGCTGATTTTATTTTATACATTACCAATGACAATTTCTGCAAATCCAAGTCATTTCACTACATAAAAAAGCATGATATTCTTTATTAAAATCATGCTTAACAATATTCATTTTTAACTTTTTTATGATTTTTTTGCCGTCAAAAATAAGTTTTTCACACTAAAACTTATTATTTTTCTTACTTCAAGTTGAATAAAGATAGGCTTTTACCTTACTAAAATCTCTCTTTTTCAAATCTTCTGGATCTATTATAAAATACAGCATTCCCATATCCATAAACATAAGATTATACCCTTCCCCTTCATCTGAGTCTATTTGCAACAGATTCATCCAACCTTCACACGGAGAATCCCAATCTTCATACTCAAACTGAAACGGATTTCCTAACAACTTATGACCATCCGTATTATCATCTACAACTTTAAAATCAATTTTTCTCTCTTTTATACATGGAAAATAATCGTCGTCAAATACTATTTGCTTAAAAACACTTTCATCAACAGTTTCTACATAATAAACCTTTACGTAATTATCATCCCACATCGGACCATAAGGAGGTTCAAATTCATCATAATAACCCAGATAATAAGCAATATCGCAGAAAAAATACAACATTCCTTTATCCGGAAAAATATTGTTTTCATCAAAAAGCGCCAACTCCTCACACCTTATCTGACACAAAAACATTAACGAATCATCAAATTGAAAATCATGAGGAACGTCTGGATTTCCCCACCATTTACTTTTACAAAACAAATCCTCTTCTTTTAATGATAATATTATCTGAATAGCTGACATATTTTTTTCCACAAAGATAATTTATTCCTATTTAAAAAGTTAATTTTAACGATATTTTTTATTATTTTTGCAAAAGAGTAACGAGCATTATTTCAGAAAATGTCAGCATTCAAATTAACTTTGAATAGATTGATTGTCAACATATTCCTTATTATGATGTTTTTATTATTAAATCCATCGATAATTAAGGGACAGGATTCTATTTTCCAAATTCGGCCTTACACTATAAGAACTGACACTCTCGTAAAAATAGACACAATGTACATCATTGACACAATCATCAATAAATACACATACATCGTTACTGACACTATTTTCGAAACAGCCGCAAACGACTCCACATTGATGGCAAATGATTTAGAAAACAGAGATTTCAATCATAAATTAGAAGGAAATTTTGGAATAACATTAAACCAATTAGCAATTACACATTGGGCTGCGGGTGGCGAAAGCAATGGCAGTGGAAAAATAACATCCAACATAACATATAAATATAACAGAAAACTTTTCAATTATGTCGTTAATGGAATTTTCGCATACGGAATGTCAAATTATACAAAAGATAAACGATATGAAAAAAGTGAAGATAGATGCGAAATTTCTATGACAATGTCTAACAACAACAGTAACAACCTGTCTTTCACAAGTATAGCATCATTAAAAACACAATTTACTAACGGTTACTCCTACCCTAACGACTCCATTCCTATTTCAAGATTCTTTGCTCCAGCATATATCAACTTGTCAGCTGGTTACAACTACAACATAAAAGATTTTTTATCCGTTTATATAAGCCCCATCGCTGGCAAAATGACTATTGTCACCGACCAACGTCTTGCCGATTTGGGTTCATACGGCGTTGAAGCTGGATATTGGAACATCTATAACAGCGACAGCACTTGGGTTGAAGGAAAAAACGTTTTAAGCGAATTAGGCATCAATGTGCTAATAAAATACAAGCAAGATTTTCAAAACAACATCTCCATTTTCTCCACGCTTAACCTTTACAACAATTACATGGACCCAAACAAGTCTAACCGATGGAATATAGATATTGATTGGGAAACAGGTGTAAAATGCACAATCAACAAAAGAATCTCAGCAATAATAAACATTCATTTAATTTACGACGACAACATCAAGTTTACAATAACAGAAATTGTCAACGGTACGGAAGTTACTAAACAAAGTCCAATATTACAATTTAAAGAATCGCTTGGTATCACTTTTTTATATAAATTTGCGACAGATTAAATAAAAATAATATGAATATACTCGTAACAGGATCTAATGGCCAATTAGGCAACGAATTCAAAAAGATCGCAATGTTTGAAGTCAACCATAATTGGACATTTACCGACATAGATACATTAGACATTTGCAAAGAAGATTCTGTTAGCCGTTTTTTTACGGAAAATAATATTGATATATGCATCAATTGCGCTGCATATACCGCAGTCGATAAGGCTGAAGACGAAGAAGAATTAGCAAGAAAGATAAACGCCGACGCTGTTAAATTCCTTGCTGACACTTGCAAATCAAACAAATCACTTTTAATACACATCTCCACCGACTACGTTTTTGACGGGACTTCAATACGTCCGTATTTAGAAAACGACCCAGTTTCACCAAACTGCGTTTATGGCAAAACAAAAGCTCAAGGTGAACAAAACATCATCTCTTCTGGTTGTAATTATATTATTGTAAGAACATCATGGCTATATTCTTCTTTTGGAAATAATTTTGTCAAAACAATGTTACGATTAGGCGCAGAAAGAAAGTTTGTAAATGTAGTTGATGACCAAAATGGAAATCCTACATGGGCCTACGATTTAGCCAATGCTATAATCATTCTTATACAAAGATTTGACAACAAAGAAGTTAAGGAAATTTTCAATTACTCAAATGAAGGGACTATTCCTTGGAGCAACTTTGCTGAAGCTATATTCTATATCGGAAATAAAGAATGTGAAGTAATACCAATATCTACAAAAGATTATGGCAGTAAAGCTAATCGTCCGTCATTCAGCGCTTTAGATAAAACAAAAATAAAACAATTTACAGGAATAAAAATTCCTTTTTGGAGAGAAAGTTTACTCAAATGTATAGAAGAAATAAAAAATAACAACTAAATAAACTTTAACTATGAAAAGTATCAGCCCAGAAATCATTGAAAGAGCAAAAGTATGGTTATCAGACCAATATGATTCAGAAACCAGAAAACAAGTTGAAAATTTAATTGACAACAACCCTGATGAATTATTAGAAAGTTTTTACAAAAACTTAGAATTTGGAACAGGCGGTTTAAGAGGAATTATGGGTATTGGAACCAACAGAATGAACACTTATACAGTGGCAATGGCAACACAAGGATTTGCCAACTACATAAAGATGATGTTTCCTAACATCCAAAAACCTCAAATTGCAATTGCTTACGACTGCAGAAACAACAGTAAAGAATTTGCAAGAACATCCGCAGAAGTAATGTCCGCAAACGGAATTAAAGTATTTATTTTCAACTCTTTAAGACCAACTCCAGAATTATCATTTGCAATCAGAAAACTAAAATGCCAAGCTGGAATTGTAATTACAGCATCTCACAATCCTAAAGAATATAACGGATATAAAGCATATTGGGAAGATGGCGGACAATTAGTCAGCCCTCACGACAAGAACGTCATCACTGAAGTCGAGAAAATCACAGACTTTTCTATGGTCAACTTTAATGCAAACGAAAATCTAATAAAATATCTTGATGAAAAATTTGACGAGATATACATTAATAAAATTTTAGATTTATCACTTTCTCCTGATGCAATCAAGAAACAACAAGATTTAGTTTTCGTTTATACACCAATTCACGGTACTGGCGGACAAATAATACCTAATTTATTTAGAAAAGCCGGCTTCAAAAATATTCATTGCGTTGAAGAACAAATGATTGTTGACGGCAACTTCCCTACCGTTGTTTCTCCAAACCCAGAAGAAAAAGCAGCTTTGACATTAGCAATTAAAAAAGCAAAACAAGTCAATGCCGATGTCGTATTAGCTACAGACCCTGATGCCGACAGAGTTGGAATCGCTGTTAAAGATGAAAACGGAGAATTTATACTATTAAACGGCAACCAAACAGCAGCCATTTTAACATACTATTTATTAGCACGTTGGAATGAATTAGGAAAAATAACAGGAAAAGAATATATAGTCAAGACAATTGTCACGACAGAACTTCTATTCGACATAGCCAACAAATTCAAGGTAGAGAAATTTGACGTTTTAACTGGTTTTAAATTTATCGCAGATACAATATTAAATAATCCAGAAATGACATTTATCGGAGGTGGCGAAGAAAGTTATGGCTTCTTAATCGGCGACTTTGTAAGAGATAAGGACGCAAACAGCGCATGTTTTATGATAGCTGAAATAGCTGCATGGGCAGCCGAACAAAACAAGACACTCTATCAAATCTTAAAAGAAATATATAAAGAATTTGGTTTCTACAAAGAAGGTCTGTTATCATTAACAAAAAAAGGCATCAGCGGTAGCGAAGAAATTAAAAATATGATGCACAAATTCAGAAACGAACCTCCAAAAGAAATTCTTGGCTCAAAAATAGTTGAAATTAAAGATTATAAGACAAGTGTATGCAAAAACATAAACGCTGGATTAGAAACAACAATAAATCTTCCTAAATCAGACGTATTACAATTCTTCACAGAAGATGGAACAAAAATAAGCATACGTCCATCTGGAACAGAACCTAAAATAAAATTCTACTTCGGAATCAAAACAAAGTTAAACAACATTGCCGATTTCGAAGTAGTCAATAATGAATTAAACGATAAAATTAACAATCTGATTAAATTATTCTCAGAATAATAGCTTTATTCATTGATTCGATTAATAGCATCTATCGCCAATTGATAATCTGGATATGATTTTAAAATTTGGAGGTAGATGCTTTTAGCATTAATATAATCACCCATTTGTTCATACGTACGTCCTTTATTGAACAAAGCATTTACAGATTTAGGATTTATCGCCAAAACTTCATTAAAACATTTCAATGCCTCTTCATTATCCCCCAAATAAACCAAATTGATATAACCTTTATTATAAATGCAATCAGGATGATTTGGAATTGCATTCAACAATGTATCATAATATAAAATAGCTTGTTCTGGATAGCCATTGTCTTGCAAATACAATGCATATTCATATTTCAACGACAAATCATCTGGGACTTCTGAAATAGCTTCCTCGAAAAATGCTTTTGCCGCCACTGTATCATTTTGAGCCGCATAAATATGTGCAATCTGAATCTTAGGTTCAACAAAACTTTCGTCCTGAATACGAGCAGTCATAAAATTCTTCATCGCAACAGTTGTATCATTAACCGACAATGCAATCATTGCTCGCATAAAATAAGCTCGTGGATTAAATCTATCGAGTTCTAAAGCCTTGTCTATATATGCATTAGCTAAATTCGCATTACCCTGTAAAAAACTGAGCTCAGATAATTTCACAATTGGTCTTGGATCTAACGGAGCATATTCGCAAGCCTTATTCAACGTCAACAAAATATTATCATCATCGCCAAGCGCATAATAGATATCAGCCAACACAAGATGGGCATCAATATTTTTTCTATCAATTGACAATGCTGTATTAATATCCTTGATAGCTGTTCCTATTTTTTCATTCGCTAAATTAACACGAGCTCGCTGAATATACAAATCACTGTTTAACGAATCAACAGCTATTGATTCTGTCAAAACTTCAACTTCCGATTTGTCAGAAGCACCAACTTCCTGAGATTTATTCTCTTCTTTTACTTTATTATTAGTGTTTTTCTCAGAGCAACTTGCCAAAAGCAAGATGCTCATGAGAATAATCATCATTTTATTCATTGTCAATAAATTATAAATCCTGATCACTATTTTTCAATGCTTCCATAATTTTAGCGAACAATTCTTCACTTAACTCTGGATTTTCGTCGAGAAGTCGTTTCAAAGCGTCTCTACCTTGTCCTAACTTAGTTTCATTATAGCTAAACCAAGAACCAGCCTTCTTGATAACGCCTGTTTCAACGCCAAGGTCGATAATTTCACCTGTTAATGAAATTCCTTCTCCATAAAGAATATCAAATTCAGCTTTCTTAAATGGCGGAGCAACTTTATTCTTAACAACTTTAACTTTCACTCTATTACCACTTATATTTTCTCCATCTTTAATTTGGCTTACTTTTCTAATATCAAGTCTTACAGAACTATAGAATTTCAACGCATTACCACCTGTTGTTGTTTCCGGATTACCAAACATTACACCAAGTTTTTCACGTAACTGGTTGATAAAGATGCAAACACAACCTGTTTTACTGATTGTCGCTGTCAATTTACGCATAGCCTGCGACATCAAACGAGCTTGCAAACCCATTTTACTATCACCCATTTCACCTTCAATTTCACTCTTTGGTGTCAATGCTGCAACGGAGTCAATAACAATAACATCAATAGCGCCAGAGCGAATAAGATTTTCAGCTATTTCCAAAGCTTGCTCTCCACAGTCAGGTTGTGATATAAGAAGATTTTCAACATCTACGCCAAGTTTTTTTGCATAAAAACGATCAAATGCATGTTCTGCATCAATAAATGCCGCTATTCCTCCTTGTTTTTGAGATTCAGCAATGACATGTAATGCTAAAGTTGTTTTACCAGAGCTTTCCGGTCCAAATATTTCAACTATTCTGCCCTTTGGCAAACCACCAATTCCCAACGCATAATCAAGACCTAAAGAACCTGTAGGAACACTCTCTACTTTCTCTGCGGCAGTTTCGCCCAAACGCATAATACTACCTTTTCCACAAGCTTTCTCTATATTGCCAATAGTTGCTTCTAACGCTTTTAATTTCTCTCTTCTAATTTTTTCTACTTCCTCTGCTGTAATGTTCTTTTCCATACACTTAAATATTTAAAATCCAACCACTTATTTATTTTACCTCAAGCATTAATATAATTGTAAAAAAATAACTTTTTTATACTTTTACAATCAATTAATGACGTCACAAATATACGTCAATTATATTTTGCTGTCAAGCATTTTAACTATTTTTAACTTTAGTTAAAAAATGATCACATATCGATGTTATACCACATTTTTCACATTCTGGCTTACGCGCTTTGCAAACATATCTTCCGTGTAAAATCAACCAATGGTGCGCTTTAGGAATGATTTTTTCTGGAAAATATTTCACCAACTGTCTCTCCGCTTCCAAGGGATTTTTTGCATTATGGGTAAGTCCAATCCTGGCTGAAACCCTAAATACGTGCGTATCAACCGCCATCGCAGGTTTGTTGAACGCTACAGAAGCCACAACATTAGCCGTTTTGCGCCCAACTCCTGGTAAAACCTGCAATTCATCTACATTTTCTGGTACCACACCTTTATATATAGACACCAATGTCTTTGCCATCCCTACCAAATTCTTAGCTTTATTATTCGGATATGAAATTGATTTGATCAATGAATAAACCTCCTCCACACTTGCCTCAGAAAGCGACTTCGCATCAGGGAAACGTTCAAACAAGGCCGGCGTCGTCATATTAACTCTTTTATCAGTGCATTGCGCCGAAAGAATCACAGCCACAATAAGTTGATACGGATTTTCAAAATTAAGCTCCGATTCCGCAACAGGCATATTTTCTTCAAAATAAGATATTAATTCACTATACTTTTTTTCTATCATTTTTTATTTTATTTTGAACAAAATTAAGATTTTTTTGTTAATATTGCATATGAAAAATATTGCATATAAAAAAAGATAAGAATATGAAAAACGATTTAATTGATATATTTGTTGGCTCTAACATTGAAGCGAACTATATTGCATCATTACTTATTGATAACCAAATACAATGCTTCTTAAACAATCAATTAGAAGGAAGTCTTTCAGCTGGATGGGTAAATGGTTCCGAGTATAGCAGCACAACTATCAGCATTGACATAAACGACGCTGACAAAGCAAAAGAAATCATTGACGAATATTACAAATCAAATCCAACAAAAACCAACGTTAATCAAGTGTTCTCATGAAACACTCATTGACATTCTAAGTTTATTCATTGATTTTTTAGAAAAAAAAATCATAATAAAAGTTGAAAATAAAACCATTTTTCGGATTTTTGCACAAAATATTAAGTTAATGGGTAAATTTAATTTATCAGAAGTTAAGACAAATAAAGAAATCAAGCAATGGCTTGACTTTCCTGCAAAATTATACAAAAACGATCCTCATTATGTAAGGCCGTTAGACAACGAAGTTGAAAACGTTTTTGACAAGTCAAGGAATAAATTATTTCGTCATGGCGACGCAATAAGATTTATCCTAAAAGATGAAAAAGGAAATGTAGTTGGCAGAATAGCAGCATTTTACGACGAAAAAACTTCAAACACATATAGCAAAGAAGAAAACGGACAGCCCACAGGAGGATGCGGTTTCTTCGATTGTATCAATGACCAAGAAGCCGCAAACATTCTCTTCGATGCTGCAAAAGAATGGAATAAAAGCCACGGCCAAGAAGCAATGGATGGTCCGGTGAATTTTGGTGATAGAGATTATTTCTGGGGTTGCTTGAACGAAGGATTCACTGACCCAGTTTATAATATGCCTTATAACTACCCATACTACAGCAAGTTATTCGAAAACTACGGATTCCAAATATTCTTCAGACAACTAACATATAGACGCGTATTTCAAGCTGGAGGAATCGACCCTATTCTCCATGAAAAGGCAAAACGATTTTACGGCAACCCCAACTACAGCTTTGAAATACTCGACAAACGTCAAATCGATAAATACGCTGACGATTTCCTTATAATTTACAACAAAGCTTGGGGCTCTATTCCTGGTTCCACAAAATTGACTCGCCAGCATGCAATAGGTTTATTAAACAGCCTGAAACCAATCATTGATCCAAGACTCATGCATTTCGCATATCACATCGACGAAAACGGCAAAAAAGAACCTATCGGATTCTTTCTCCTCATGATAGACCTAAATCAAATATATAAAGGACTTAACGGCAAAATGAATCTTTTAAACAAATTACGTGTCCTTTGGAGAGTTAAAGTCATTAAAAAATGTGACCGTGCCATTTCACTCGTATTTGGCATCGTTCCTGAACATAGAGGCAAAGGACTTGAAGCAGGATTAGTATGCTCATTAGAATCACAGCATCTCAAAAAGAAATTTAAATACAAAGATTTACAACTTAATTGGATAGGCGATTTCAATCCACCTATGATGAAAATAGCAGAAAGTGCAGGAGCCTCTGTATTTAAAACTCATATAACATACAGATATCTATTCGATAGAGAAAAACCTTTTACAAGAGCTAAACTTCAGAAAAACAGATAACAAAAACATTTACTTAAAGTAACACTTGATAATAAAAAAAATCTTAACAGGAGGCATTTTTGCCTCCTATTTTTATTTGCCAAACAGTAAAAAAGTAATCAAAAGATTTATTAAATTTGCAAAAAATTGAGCAATGATTAAAGCAAACAATATATATAAATCTTTCGGCAATGTTGACGTTTTGAAAGGTGTTGATTTAACAGTAAACAAAGGCGAAGTTGCATGCATAATAGGTGCATCTGGTGCAGGAAAGTCAACATTACTACAAATTATTGGAACTTTAGAAAAAGCCGATAAAGGACAAATTTTCATCGACAACCAAGACATCAACAAGCTAAATTCAAAGAATCTCGCTGCATTCAGAAATAAGAAAATAGGTTTTGTTTTTCAATTCCATCACTTATTACCGGAATTTACAGCTTTAGAAAACATTTGCATTCCTGCTTATATCGCTGGCATTTCTAAAAAAGAAGCCACAGAAAAAGCAATGCAATTACTTGATTATCTAAATCTCACTGATAGAAAAGACCACAAACCGTCTATGCTTTCCGGTGGAGAACAACAACGTATCGCTGTTGCAAGAGCGCTTATCAACGATCCTGCAATTATTCTCGCTGACGAACCTTCAGGAAACCTTGATTCTCAATCAGCTAAAGAACTTCATGAATTGTTTTTCAACCTAAGAAACGAAACAGGTCAAACATTCATAATTGTTACACATAATCCTCAGTTAGCTGAAATGGCAGACAAAACATTCACAATGAAAGACGGTGTAATTGTCTAAAACAATAATCAAACCCAAAGAACGTTGATGTAAAAAAATTAATTTATGAAAAACATATTATTTGCCATAGTATTAACATTCAACACTTTAATAATAACAAGCAACATTCATGCTCAAGATGTCGCTCCTTCCTACGAATCTTTAATCACCATGGGCGACAAAGAATTCAATAATTCCGAATATATCAAAGCTAAATCATACTATCAAGAAGCACTAAGACTCAAACAGGATGATCCAGTAGCTAAAAGCAAGTTAAACAAAGCTTTACAAAAAATCAGAGAACAAAGCGAAAAAGAAACCATTTTTTTTGGATACATTGACGAGGCTGACATTCAATATGAAAACGGAGAATACGAAAAAGCATTGGAAACATACAAGGTGGCATTGAAACTCTTCCCTAAAGATGCTTATACGTTAGAACAAATCAGCATAATCACTCAGAAAATCAATGAAGAAAAAGAAAAAATCGCTGCATTCAACGATTTCGTAAATAACGGCGACAGATTCATGTCTCAAAAAAAATACACAGAAGCAACCCTTCAATATAAGGCAGCTCACGAATTATATCCCAACAATAATTCAATAAAAGAAAAATACGCAGAAGCAAAAAAACTAAAAGAAGAATACGATAAACAATTCGCTAATTTTGAAAGACTTAGAAAAGAAGGCAAAGAATTTACTTTAAGAAAAAAATATCAGGAAGCAATAGAAAAATACCAAGATGCTTTAACTATTTTCCCTAATGATTCCGACACAAAAGAAACCATTGCTTCTTTAACAGAAAAGAAAATTGTTTCTGACAAATACAATTCTAAAATAAGCGTTGCTGATAGTTTGTATTTTGAAAAGTCATACAACAAAGCAAAAGATTTTTATAAAGAAGCTCTCACCATCATTCCCGAAGACACATATTCTTCTGATATGATTGCTAAAATTGATGAGACCATAAACAGCGATGAATACAAATCACTTAAAAAATTCTTGGAAGAACTTGAAGAAGCAAAAAAATTAGAAAGCAACCGTGAATACGAAAATGCTTTAACAAAATACAACTCTGCATTAAAACTCAACCCTACAGACGAATACACAACTCAAAAGATTGATTATCTGACAGATTTAATAGAAAAGAAGAACAAGGAAGCTGAATTGATTACACAATACGAATCTATTATAAAATACGGCGACGCAAGCGTAAGCGAAGAAAATTATGACAAAGCAATAGAATATTACAATAAAGCAAAAGAATTGCTTCCTCACAGAAACGAAGCTATTGAAAAGATTAAAAATACTCAAAAAATCATTGATGAAATCGAAGCTCAATTAGCTTTAGAAAAAGAAAAATGGGGTCAATATTACATTACAGCAATGGCTTCCGCACAGGATTTCATGAATTCAGAAGATTATCAAAACGCTATAAAAGAATACAATAAAGCATTGAAATTCAAAGAAAATGATTCGGATGCCATTGCTGGACTTAATAATGCGACACATCTTAACAACGAAAAGTTAGCAGTTTTAATGGCTGAATATAACAAATACATATCTGAAGCCGACACACAATACAGTTCTAACAACTTGGACAAAGCCATTGAGTCATATAAAAAGGCTCTAACTCTAAATACTGACGAAACCTACCCTACTGAAATGATTGAAAAAATAAATAAAACATTTCAGGAAAACATAATCGCCGTATTAGCAAATGAGCCAACAGAAATAAATTCAATAGAAGGCAAAAGATTTACTTTCAATACTTTAGACCCAAAAACTCGTAAAAACAGCTACATAATTATTAAAGCTAAAAATCATTCAGAAAACGTTAAGTCCATTTATATCTCATACGGAAGTCAAAAAGGCAATAATGGCAAATTAGAAATCAAAACATCTGACAATCAAGATATAAACGAATACATTGTTAAAATAGGTTCTCAATATAAATGGTTCAGTGAAGACAACACATGGATTGAGTTAACCACAGACAATGGAAATATTGAAATAGAATTATTTGAAATAACAAAAGGTAATTAAAACATTTGTTTTTCTCATAAAAAACGTATCTTTGCACAAACTAAAAAAAAAGGAATATGAACAAAACCGACAGTCGTTACAATTTGTATATCAACATTTTAAAAGAAGAACTTGTCCCTGCAATGGGTTGTACAGAACCAATTTGCCTTGCATACGCAGCAGCTAAAGCAAGAGAGGTTTTAGGCGAAATGCCTGATAAGGTTGATATTTTAGCAAGCGGCAACATAATCAAAAACGTTAAAAGTGTTATTGTACCTAACACAAACGGAATGAAAGGATTAAAATCATCTGTCGCAATAGGAATCGTTGGCGGAGACCCTAACAAAGAGTTAGAAGTTATTGCAAATGTAACACCAGAACAAAAACAAAAAACACAAGAGTTTTTGGACACTATTCCAATGACAATAACTCACATCAATTGTCAAGAACAACTCGATGTCACTATAAAATTATACAAAGAAGAACAATCTGCTTCTGTGAGAATCTCAGGTTTCCACACCAATATTGTTCATATTCAGAAAAATAACGAAACTTTATTCGAAAGCAACACTATTAGCAAACCATCTGCTGAGCTTACAGACCGTTCAATATTAAGCATTGAAGGAATCTACGACTTTGCAAATAGCGTTGATATTGATGATGTTAAGGAACTTCTTGAACGTCAATTGAAATACAACAAAGCTATTTCGGATGAAGGTTTAAAAAATGATTGGGGTGCAAACATCGGCAGCCTTCTTTTAAACAATTACGGAAACGATGTGAAAATCAAAGCAAAAGCTTGGGCAGCTGCAGGTTCTGATGCAAGAATGAATGGCTGTGAAATGCCTGTTATCATAAATTCTGGCAGTGGCAATCAAGGAATTACAGTTTCAATGCCTGTTTTAGCATACGCAACAGAACACAACATTGAAACAGAACAAATTTATCGCGCTTTGGTTGTTTCTAACCTTGTCGCTATTCATCAGAAAACTTCAATTGGTCGTTTATCAGCATATTGCGGCGCCATTAGTGCAGGATGCGCAGCAGGTTGCGGCATCGCTTACCTCTTAGGAGAAGACCTTGAAACAATTTCAAAGACATTAACAAACTCATTGGCAATAACTTCTGGTGTAATTTGCGACGGTGCCAAAGCATCATGCGCTGCAAAAATAGCAATGGCCGTTGAAAGCGGAATTATTGGTTATAATATGTGCAAAAATCGCAAAAATTTCTGTGACGGAGATGGCATTATTGGCTATGGCGTTGAAAACACAATCAAAAACATTGGCACACTCGCAAGCCAAGGCATGAGAGAAACAGACAATGTCATCATAAAAATTATGACAGAACAAAAATAAAATTATTTTACTCTTTTAACTTCTATAATACCATCCAAAGAGTTTAATTTATTCAACAACTGATTAAGCAGATTCGTGTTGCTGACTTGTAAAACAAGATTGCCCACGGATCTGTTTTCTTTTGTCTCAAAGCTTGCATTCAATATATTGATTTCTAACTCCTTGATTACATTCGATATTGAACCAAGTAATCCAAGCTCATTGTTTGCTATAATATTTATTGCCACCTCTGAAACTTTTTCAGGCTGATTACTCCATCTAACATCAATAATTCTATATGGATAATTCTTTTTTAACGCTCTAACATTACTACAATCACGACGATGAATCGTAACGCCTCCATTTATTGATATAAAACCAATAACCTCATCTCCATGAATCGGGTTACAACATTTTGCAAGCTTAAACGCCAAATCACTAAGATTATTACCAATACAAACCTCCCCTATTTTAACATCTTTATCCTTAACGCATTCATCATCAGGTTTTTCTTCTTTAACAACTTTATCTTCGTCCAACGACAAAATAAAATCCTTTAACCGAATTATATCTATCTTTTCTGTCGCAATTTGATGATAAAATTCTATGCCCGACGATAAATTGTATTCTTTAAGAATCTCCGATAGGAGTTTATCCGTATAAGTTATTTTCCAGTTTTTCAAACGTCTATAAAACAAAGCGCTACCTAATTCTGCCTCTTTCATTTCCTGATCCTTCAGATAACGTTTTATTCTACTTTTAGCCTTATCTGTCGTTACTACATTTAACCAATCTGACTTTGGGACTTGCTTCTTATTAGTTAAAATCTCAACTTTATCTCCGCTATTTAGCTCATAGCGAATTGGTTGTAATTTTCCATTAACATTAGCGCCAGAACATCTGCTACCAACCTGAGTATGAATATCAAAAGCAAAATCCAAAACAGTTGCACCAACCGGCAATTGTTTCAAATCTCCATTAGGAGTAAAAACATATATCTTGTCAGATTTATAACTACTCGACAATCTGTCATCTAACACTCCATATTGAGGACTTTCAAGAATCTCCCTAACCTGATTAAGCCAT
The DNA here is from genome assembly GCA_017646885.1 of Methanobrevibacter sp. The sequence continues at coordinate 25,309 of JAGCLR010000334.1, forward strand.
TCATCGGTTGTTTGCTTCTTATTTTTTCCTTTATATTGCCAATGCGCTGCGCTTCCTCTTTCTGCAATATCATCCATTCTCTCTGTACGAATCTGTACCTCTATCCAATTCTTATCAGCTTGAACTGTTGTATGAAGCGACTCATAACCAGACACTTTAGGCGATGTTATCCAATCTCGCAATCGTTTTGGATTAGGTTGGTATATATTTGTAACTATAGAATAGACTCTCCAACAATCTGTCTTCTCCTCACTTGGTTTACTATTTTTTATGATAATTCTTACAGCAAAAATGTCAAAAATTTGTTCAAAAGGAAGATTATTCGTCTTCATCTTTTCATAAATAGACGGAATTGACTTTGTACGCCATTTTATGTAATTATCAATATGTTCCTCATCAAGGGCCTTACGAATAGGAGCAAGAAAATTTTCCATCAAGCGCTCCTGCTCTGTTGAAGAAACCATTATCTTGTTCTTAATATCCTCAAACTCGACAGGATATTCGTATATCATAACCTTTTCTTCCAATTCCTTCTTTATTTCATACAACCCCAATCGGTGCACTATTGGAATACAAAGATATTTTACTTCTTTAAGATAATTTTTAAATGCTTTTGGCTCAACATCATCCTTATGTCTCATATCATAAAGACGATGAATAATCTTAATCAAAACGACTCTAATGTCATCAATAAGAGACAAATACAATCTCCTGAACTGCTCAGACTGAAATGACACCCTGCTGATTTGAATGTTAGTGATTTTATCGTATCCATCAACTATCAACGCTATTCTTTCTCCAAAATGTTCCTTAATATAATCAAGGGCAACATCAGCTTCATGAGTGATCCTATGAAGAAATATACCTACTACTGTCTTACTTCTCAGACCTATCTCATTTGCAGCAATATCGGCCATTTCAATAAGGCTCAAGATATACAAACCGCCTGACAATGTTTTTCTTCCATCATATTTCTCCAAAGCAAGTCGATATGCTTTTTCAATATACCCAATCTGTTCAGCATCCATTACGTTGCTAATTGAGCGAATAAAAACATTGTACGCGACTTCTATAATCGCCTTTTCCTTATCTGAATATCCTACCATATCTTACTGAATCTTTGCATACAAATGATGATTCAACAAACTTACATAATAAGGTTCCAATTCTTCGTACGTTCCTGATTTAACAGTACATTTACCTTTATAATGAGTTATTAAAGCACATGTTTCCGCTTGCTCATAAGTATGTTCACACACCTCAACTAACGTTTCTATAACATAATCAAAAGTATTCACGTCATCATTGAGTAACAGCAAACTTTTTTCCTCTTCTAACAACTCAACATTATCTTCACTGTATATATGTTTTTCCTGATTCATCGATTTATATTTTCTTCTGCAAATCTACAATTAATATTCTTATAATTAATTGTTAAACTGCGTTTTTAATCCTTTTATTATACTAAACAAATGAAAAAGAAATTATTCTTAATTTTAGACGCACTAAAGAGAAAAAATAGTATCTTTACATTTTATTTTTCTAAGCTTTTATCAAAACAAATAATGAATAATCGTTTTCTTAAAAATATTATTTTCTTACTGTTTATCAACCTATTAGTAAAACCATTTTGGATTTTAGGAGTTGATAGAACTGTACAGAATTTAGTTGGCGATGCTTCATACGGAACTTATCTGGCTATTTTTAATTTCTCTTACCTATTTTATATATTACTTGACATTGGCTTAACCAATTTTAATAGCAAAAATATCGCACAAAACAACCAGCTGCTTTCAAAATATTTTGTAGGAATTACTCAAGCAAAAATATTCCTAAGTATTGGTTATTTTATAATTATATTTTTAATAGGTTGGCTTATTGGTTACAATTCAGAACAACTTAAAATATTGGGAATTATAGGTTTAAACCAGGTTTTGCTTTCCTTTATCTTATATGTAAGATCAAACATTGCCGCATTGCTTTTATTTAAAACCGATAGTATTTTATCCGTTCTCGACAGAGTTCTCATGATATTGATTTGCAGCTTTTTGCTATGGTCTGGCTTTATACCTAAAAGTAATTTTAATATTTATTGGTTCGTTTACTCACAAACAATATCATATATTATCACATTGATAATTGCTATATCAATTGTTTTAAAACATACAGGAAAACTTACAATAAGATTTAATTTTCCGTTTGTCTTAATGATTATTAAGAAAAGTCTCCCCTATGCATTGTTGGTTTTGTTAATGAGTTTTTACAATCGATTAGAACCTGTATTGATTGAAAGAATTTTACCAAAAGACATTTCTGCTGTTCAAGCAGGAATATACGCAAGAGCATATCGACTTTTTGATGCCGGAAACAATATCTCATATCTATTCTCCGTCATTTTACTCCCACTCTTCGCTTCTGTTATCAAAAAAGGTGACGATTTGCAGTCGTTGGTAAAACAATCTTTCAGCTTAATGCTAACCATGACTTGCATTATTGCTATTGCATGCATCTTTTATAGTCAAAACCTAATGGAATTATTATATAATATCCAAGAAAATGAACCAGTTGAATTATATCACATAAGAATTTCTGAATCTTCTAAGATTTTACAGATATTGATGGGAAGTTTTGTGTCAATTTCTGTGACTTACATTTTTGGAACATTACTTACAGCTAACGGCAGTCTCAAACAACTAAACATTGTTGCAGCAACTGGAGTTGTAATCAATCTAACACTTAACTTTATATTCATTCCTATTTTTGAAGCAAAAGGAGCAGCTTTCACAAGCTTATGCGTACAATTTGCGACATGCGCAATACAATTTGCCATTGCAAAAAATATTTTCAATCTAAAATTAGGTTACTCATTCTGGATCAGAATATTCAGCTTTATTACATTGTTAGCAATATCAGCATTTTTGCTAAAATCAACAACTTTAGCATGGATATATTCATTCCTTATAACTTTAACATTAGGAATTATTATTGCATTCATTACCAAAATGTTAGATTTTAAAGAATTAAAAAACCTGCTAACTTCATCAATAAGTCAGATCAAAAAATAATAAAACTAAAAAAAATTAGTTAATAAGTTGATTTATTTCTTATCTTTGAAAAACTTTTTTTATAAGTCTTAATACTACTTAACAGATTATAATTCAGAACAAAAAAAATAAAAAATGGATAATTATTTCAACAACAACTCACTTTTAAAAGCTATTTTTAAATGGAAATGGCACATCATTGCATTAACATTAGTTGCAGCTATTTTAGGAGCAGTATTTTCAGGTCCTACATTCATTACTCCTAAATATAAATCAGAAGCAATCCTCTACCCTCATGGATTGTCTGAATTTTCTGATGAAACTTACACAGAACAAATGTTGCAAGTGATGGAATCACAAGAAATAATGGATTCCATTGTTGAAATATTCGATTTATATAAACATTACGAGATAGAAAAAAATAGCAAATATGCTAAAACATATTTAATTGGCGAATACAGAGATAGAATTTCTATTTCCAAAACACCTTATGATGGCGTAAAAATTAAAGTTTTAGACAAAGACCCAGAATTAGCATATAATATTGTAAATGAAATCATCAATCAATACAATGTAAAATTTAGTGAAATTCATAAAAGCAAGAAATACGAAAATGTAAAAATGTTCAAGAACCAACTCACGAAAAAATATGCATTTATCGATTCTTTGAAAAGAGAACTTGCAAACATCACTAACGATGGTGATATGTTAAATTACCTTTACCTCTCAAAAGGCAACTCGATTGCTTATTTCAGCGATGGAAACGATAGTAAAAAAACATCTAACATTGCAACAGCTATTGCATTAATAGAATTAATTAATACAGAAACAGCAGATTACACTAATGTAAAACATTTCTACGAAGAAGAATTACGTCAAGCAGAAGGTGACATGACATATTGTAACATCGTTTCAAGACCTTTCATCGCTGACAAAAAATCCTACCCTGTTAGATGGATTATCGTTGCATTAAGCGGAATTGGCGCATTCTTGTTATCAATCCTCGTTGTTGCTGCTATAGAAAAATTTGACGTTAAAGAATAATCAAAAGAATTTTGCAAAAAGGTTTTAAAATAGCAAGTTTATATCTGATAGTAACATTATTCGTTGCTCTCAGCCTCTACTTTGTTGTAGAAAAAAGTATGTATTTAATGTATTCCTTACCTATATTGTTAGGCGTGCTGATGTTATATTTTTTTTCCTACGACAAAGTTATATTTCTCATTGCCTTTTTAACACCATTAGCAATCAATTTAGAAGGTTTAGGACTTAATATAGGATTGTCGTTATCTGTTCCGGTAGAACCATTATTATTTGGCGTATTGTTCTTCTTCATTGCAAAATTATTGTATGAAAAGAAATTTGATAATAAAATTTCACGCCATCCTATTTCTATCGTAATATATATAATGTTTATATGGATTTTGATAACGACAATAACCAGTGAACTTCCATTAGTTTCTGCAAAATATTTATTATCAAGAATTTGGTTCGTAATTCCAGCATATTTTGTTTGCGCAAAATTATTCAAAAATCCAAATAACATCAACAAATTTGTTTGGCTATACATTGCAGGACTCATTATTGTAGTTATTTACACAATTACAAACCATGCGATGAACGGTTTTTCTGGTAATTCTGCCCACTGGGTTATGACACCTTTTTATAACGACCACACAGCATACGGTGCAGCTCTCGCAATTTATCTTGTTTTAAATGCTGCATTTATATTTATTCCTAACATAAAACCACAAAAAAGGATTTTAATCATAATAAGTTTTGCAATCCTTTGCGTTGCAATGGTTTTGTCATCATGCAGAGCTGCATGGTTAAGTATTATAGCTGTTATTGGAGTTCTTACATGTGTTTTATTAAAAATAAAGTTTCGTTTCATCATTACCGTTGTAATAGCTTTAGTTGCATTATTTTTCACATTCCGTCATCAGATTATTGACGTTATGGAAAGGAACGAACAAGATTCATCAAATAACCTTTTAGAACACGTACAATCAATAACAAACATATCAACAGACGCTTCTAATCTTGAACGTCTTAACCGTTGGAGTTCTGCATTAAGACTTTTTGAAGAAAGACCATTCTTTGGTTGGGGACCAGGAACTTACCAATTCGTTTATGCTCCATATCAATTATCTGTTAACAAAACCATCATTACAACAAATTATGGAGACGGCGGCAATGCCCATAGTGAATATATCGGAGCTTTGGCTGAAATGGGTGTAATCGGTTCTCTTATTGTCATTTTGTTAGTAGTCGTATCAGTTTACAAGGGACTTACAACTTATAAAAAAGCTAAAAACAAAGAATCCAAGATATTGGTACTCGCAGCTACTTTAGCTATAATAAGTTATTTCACACATGGAGTTTTAAACAATTTCTTGGATACTGATAAATTAGCTGTACCTGTATGGAGTTGTCTTGCCATCATAACAGTTATTGATGTCTATCATTCTGGCAAGACAAATTATTACGATTCTATCTCTGAAGATCAACAAGCTCTAAATCAATAACAAGAGTTGAATTAGCTGGAAGATTTTCATCAATTTTTATATCTCCGAATCCTAATTCTGAAGGAACTATAATTCTTGACTTACCTCCTACTTTCATATATCCAACAGCTTCTTCAATTCCTGCAATCATTTGATTTTCACCATAAACAAATGGAATAGGCTGATATTCCTTACTACTTTCTATTAAACTATTGTTTATATCATATATAGAATAATGTACATAAACAATATCTCCAATTTGTACAGAATCACCTTTTCCGCCTTCTGTTTCAATGTAATACAATCCTGAAGCCTTTGGTAATAAATCAATATTGTTATCGTTAATATACTTTGCTATTCTTTGGGGTTCTTCTTTAAGCCTTTGTGCATTTTCTTCATTTTCCTTCTCCTGAATCATCTTCTGCTCCGCTTCGTATTCATTAGAAGTCATAATGTCAAAAACTTTTACATAAAATTTGAATGGTGTATATGGAAGAATAACATCTTGAAAACCTTCACTTCCCCACGCTAAAGATGATGGAATGACAAATTCAGCACTACCACCTTTAGAAACAAGGCTCAAACCTTCGTAGAAGCCTTGACCAAGAGCCATATCACCAAACACCAATTCATATGGTTTTCCACTTGTGAAATCTAGTAATGTATCTCCTTCGAGTGTCTGGAACGTGAAATAAACCTTCATAATGTTTCCAGCCTTCGCAAACTTACCATTACCATCATTTATTTTAACGATAATCAAACTATCTTCAGTTATAGTATATTTGCTATCTTTAAAATAATCCGATAACAATGATTCTTCCGTTGATTTTCTCATTAATATTTCTTCACGAATCTGATTTTCAAGAACTTCCTTTTTTATAATTTCTTTTAAAATTATATCCATTTCTGTTATTGTACCAGCTTCAACGAAATCAGGAACTATTTCTCCAATACTAACAAACATTGAATCTATAGGAAAAATCAACGATGCATGATCATTCAGATGCATACTCAACAATGCTGACATAATATCACCAACAAAAGATGGCTTTTCTACTACAATCTCAAAAGGTTCACCGTACATTTCTGAACTGAATAAGACTGAATCACCAACTTTTTGTGTAACATCAACAATTACCAAATCACCGATCTCCGGCTTTTCGTTGTTCTTATTTATCTCAAAAAACTTCATCAAAGCTCCATTCTCTGTTCTTTTATAAGCATTGTCAGAACAAGAGAAAAGAGATAAACAAAACACAATTGTCAAGGATATTGCATATAATGTTTTTTTCATATTAAATATAATTAAAGATGAATAAACTAATTATTTATAATCTATTCATCTTATTTGTAAAATATTAAAAATCAACCAATTCTACTTCAAAAATCAATGTTGCAAATGGAGGAATCGCTCCAGCGCCTCTATCGCCATATGCAAGATAATATGGAATATATAAAACTGCTTTTTCACCTTTTGACAATAGTTGAAGAGCTTCATCCCAGCCCGGAATTACTTGTCCTATTCCCAATACAAATTGGATAGGTTCGTTTCTTGTTACAGAAGAGTCGAATACTGTACCATCCAACAATTTACCAGTATAATGTACTTTTATCAATGTTCCAATTTGTGGTTTTTCTCCATTTCCTTCCTTTGTAACAACATAATTGAGTCCTGATGCTGTTGTTATTGGTTTGATATTATTATCCTTGAAATACTTATTTAATTCATTTTCAGACATTAATGTTTCTTCAGGGAAATTATTTTTCATATATTCAATTTGTTTTGCAGCAAACTCAGATTCTGGATAAAAATCATTTAATCTAATTTCAAACTTCATCATATCATCAACATTAAACTCATTCGGCAAAACAGGAGATTGAAATAAAGTGTAAAATGTTGAATCTGCACGAACTAAAAATGACGCTGAATCTCCAATGTGCATCATTTTTATACCTTCAAAAATATCACCAACAAACATTGACTCCATCATTTGAATAATCATACGATTCTGAGGAATAATTATCGATGTATCATTTATTGTACACGACATAAATACATCCAAAATCTCCATTTCCTGAGGATTATCTCCTCCATTTTGTTCATAGAATTTGTAATACAAACCATTTGATGTTCTGTCATAACCTTCATAAGATTTGTTTTTTGCATTGTTTTGGCATGAGGCAAGTAACATACCTACAGCCAATGATAATAATAAGATTTTCTTCATACTGTATAAATTTAAATTATTAAATATCAATTATTTATAATACTTGGATCAATTTTATTAATCACTTTTATTTTATATACCAAAGCTGCTTTAGGCGGGATTCTATTACTGTCTCCCAACAAACCATGAGCAAGATGAGACGGTAAAATCAATACAGCCACACTATTTTTTCTTAACTTCAATATAGCTTCCTCCAATCCACTTTCAACACCACCTTTCCCCACTAAAAAGGTTTTATAGCCATCATTTTCTGATGAATATATCAAATCTCCATTCAACAATCTAAGTTCATAAGCTAATGTTACTTTATCACCTTTTTTTACACACTCACCATCACCTTCATTTACAATTTGATACCTCAATCCTGTACCAGTTTGTACAACATCTAACTTATGACGTACGATATAATCATTTATTAATTCTGATTCTTGCAATAACATAAATCTATTTGCTTTTTCAAGAGATTTATCAAGCTCCTGATTATCAATTTTTTTTATCATTTCCTGTTTATTATTCGTATCAGAACATGATAACATTAAAACAAACATTAGACAAATAAATATTATATTTTTAATTTCATTCATAAATTATTTAAAATCAATCATTTCTAATTCAAAAACCAAATTCGAGAAAGGTGGAACTGGAGCATTTTCCATATCTCCATAAGCCAAATAAAAAGGAACAATAACCTTTGCTTTAGATCCTTTATTCATCAGCATTAGAGCCTCTTCCAACCCTTTAATAATAACATCGTTACCCAATTCAACAATCAAAGGATATGGTTTGTCGTATGATGAATCAAAAACTTCTCCATTAAAAAAATAACCTTTATAATGAAATGCCACTTTATCGCCTATTTTAGGACTATCGCCTTCACCTTCTTGAATCTCTATATACACCAATCCTGACGCATTAGGTTCAACATTTAATTCATTATCAACAATATACGACAATACTTCCCGATTAGCGTCCTGCTTTATAGTTGAGTATGTTTCAATAGAACAAGAATCCATAACCAACAATAACACAAATAACAAACATGCATATATATTGCGCATTTTCATGCTTTTCATTTATTCAATTCCTCTTTGTATTCTGGTAAAATCGATATCAATTTTTCTATAGCCTCATCAAGGGTACATTCAAGCGTACCACCAGCTGCATTTAAATGACCACCTCCACCGAAATGCTTTCTAGTCAAATCGTTAACTGAAAAATCTCCTTTTGAACGGAAAGACAGACGAATACAGCCTTGTTTTTCTGTAATAAAAACAGACATTTTCACATTCGATACAGAAAGCGGATAATTAACAACTCCTTCTGTATCACCTATTTGATAATTAAAATTTTCCAAATCTGACTTAGATGCATATATATATGCGGTATTATACTCATTCAGAATAGTCATTCTTTCATTTATCAGAAATCCTAACAATCTTAGCCTATTTTCAGTTGAATTATCGTAAATATTCTGATGTATCTCCTTATAATTAACATTTGTCTTAGATATAATCTCTCCACAAATTTTAAATGTATTTTTAAAAATCGAATGAGAAAACGAACCTGTATCCGTAATCATACCAACTAAAATATTCGTTGCTATATTATCATCAAGATAGTTATCAAATCCGTGATATTTAATAACTTCCGCTACCATTTCTGATGTACTTGAAATTTCTGTATTAGAATAACACGCTAAATATTGAGCAGAATCCGCACCAATATGATGATCTATCAATATCTTAGGCGTTTTATTATAATGACATAAATCATTATGCATCAAGCCTGTACGAGAAACAACGTTAAAATCAAGAAAACAAAACAATTCGGCTTCATTCATTTTTTGCGTTGCATATGCTGAATTTTTATCATATACAATCACATCATTAATTCCAGGCATCCATGCATAAAAATTCGGATAATCATTGGGAATTATAACCACAGGATCTCCACCTAATTTCTTAATAAAAAAATATAATGCTAATGTTGAACCTAAAGCATCTCCATCTGGATTGACATGAGATACTATTACTATCTTTCTAAACTTACTTATGACCTCAATTAAAGACTTTATAACCAATTCATTACACATTGTAGAAGTACTTTTATTCTGAGTAACAAAAGTACAAAAAATAAATTGATTTTACAAGTATATTATACAGTACAAACTATTTTCTTATATTGTATATTTCAAAAGAATGATCTTCAAACACATATATTATTTGCTTAAGACCTGCTGTAAAATTATTAGTTGCTTGAATATTTATTTTATCTTCATTTTCAACCATATACGGTATTTCAACATCTTTTTCATGTTGTTTTTCTACCTCTTTTTCGGCAACATGAGTCACTTCAAATTCTTCTATCTGATTATCCTTATTAAATAACGAAGGCTCATTTGTAGTTATAGGCTTTTTACCAAGAATAATCCAATCAAAATTATATTCTGGAAATACCTCTTTAAGTTTCATCAAAAAATCTAAACTTGGCTTATTTCTTCCACTTAGCAAATGCGAAACATTCGAAGGTTGAATTTGCATCATTTCTGCAAACTGAGTTGCTGTCAAATTCTTTGCTCTTAGTATATGAGCAATTCTATCTTTTATCATTTCCATAATTATTGCCTAACTTAACTTAAACCAAAATTAGCATTTTGCGCAAGATATTGCTTGCTTAAATTTTCATTTTTAACCTTAAAACACTTTACAAAAGTAAATATAATTTTCTCACAAATGTAACTATTTTGAATTTTATTTTTGTAAAAATACAAATATAGAAAATTTACTTTAGTTAACACTACAAATAAAGGCACTTAACATATGATATAACAATATTTTAAATAAAAATTTATTAAACTCATACTTTATTTACAAATAAATGCTGTTTTTAAAGTTATTGTTAAATTATTTTATCATATTTATTTGTTTTTAAGTTATTTATGTTAATTTTTATTAAAATAATTACATTTTTACAAATGCAAAATACAATCACTCTTTGTTTTATTCTTGTAAAATTATTACATTTGTATAATTGACTATTTTACAATATATTACAAACTTACATTTGTAAAGAGCTTACTTTGGTTTACTTTTGTAAAGTATGTATGTAAAAAAGTAAAAATCAAATTTCCGACACTTTTTAACAGCTATTTATACAAAACTATAACGAAAAACAAAGTCCTCTTAAAACGCATAAAAAACACTTTTTCACCTATCACCTTTTCGAACTTTTTTAATCTATATACGTTTCGTAAAAAAAACAAACAATCTATTATGAAAACAAAATTGGCTATCCTACTCACCTCATCCGTACTTGCTTTTAATATTATACAATGTACGAACACAAAAAATAATGACACCATCATAATGAAAGAAAAAATTATTATCAACGATACTATAACGAATAACACTTTACTCTCACCTACAATTGCTAACAATGAAATATGCAATACAATTTGGGAATTTAACTCTGTCAACGGTGACAACATAAATGATTACATCTATGAGAACATTCCCTATATTGTTTTTTCAAATGACTCATCTTATGTGTTAATTAATGGAGGATGCAACGTTTACATAGGAGAATGTAGTATTAAAAACAACAATGAAATCAAATTTAACAAAATTGAAATCAAGGATGAAATCTGTCCCATTGAAGCTTTAGAAAGAGAAATAATTTACGCACTTTCACTTTCCAACAATTACTCATTGAATAACAATTACTTAACATTATTCAACAATAATATTCCAACTGCATTTCTTACCATTAAAAATGAAATTACAAAATAACAACTAATATACCTTATTAATTAATATACTATTTCACTTATACAACCAAAGGACTACGGTCCTTTTTTTTTATTTATATGATGCTTTTGCTTATTTTTGCAAATATTTATAAACAACAATAAGAATGTCCAATTATATTCAAAAATTAATAAAAGAAGGCGAGCATCAAACACAAGACTTCAAATATGAAATTTCTGACAGTAGAAAAATAGCCAGAACATTGGCTGCATTTGCAAACACTGATGGCGGACGCTTGTTAATTGGTGTAAAAGACAATGGCAACATTTCTGGAATTAGATCTGATGAAGAAAAATACATGATACAAACTGCAGCTGAAACATTTTGCAAACCAGAAGTAAACTTCGAAGCGAAAGAATGGAACATTAATGGCAAAACTGTTTTAGAAATCATCGTTCCTAAAAGTAATTTTCACAAACACAGAGCACCAGACCACAACAATATCTACAAGGTGTACACAAGAGTTAAAGATCAAAATATTTTAGCCAATAGCATTCTTCTTAAAATATGGAAATATCAAAACAACAAACAAAATATCAAAATTACATTCACAGATGCTGAAATGTTTTTATTAAAATACTTAAACGAAAATAAAAAAATAACAATTAATGATTTTATGCAGAAAGCTAAAATCAATAAAAGAGAGGCTGAAAGAATAATTGTAAATTTTACCATAACGAATATATTAAAGTACGAAATAACGGAAAAAGTGATATTTTTTAGCCTTTTTGAAGAATAAAACTTCTTAAAATCATAAAAAAGCAAGTTTATTTTGAGTATTTTAAACAAATTATTCTTGTATATTACATTAACTTTCAAACACTTAAAAATTATTTGTATTTTTTATTATTTTTTTCTTGTATATTCAAAAAAAGAACGTACCTTTGCAATCCGATTCAACAAGGTAAAACAAACGTTTTTAACAGATGAATCAAAGAAGTTCTTTGAACGAATGATCCAAGCAAAGTCTGAAAGGTAAGAGTACAAGAGTACGAAAAAGAAACGACCTTATCAATTCAAAGCGGATAAATCCCGAGAGCACAGAATAAAAAAATAAAAGAAATATCAA
>JAGCLR010000335.1 GCA_017646885.1 Methanobrevibacter sp.
AAGCTACACTCTTAACCTCAAAAATCGCAGCTCCTTTCTTGAAGAAAATCTTTAACAAGATAGCTCCAGACAATGTAAATGTTGTAGCGACCAAGAAGGATATTGCATGTTTGATGACAAAACAGGATCTTGAGGTTTTAGACCTTGATGATATTAAGGATGCTGTCATTCTTCCAGGAAGGGCTTTCATTCATCAGATGGATGCAGAAAGGATTCTAAGCCAAGATGGAAAAAGCCGTTTAGTAGGCTATGGTCCTGATACCTTAAGTGTTGATGGTGAATTAAGCAGCGGCATGAGTGAAGAGGAAGTAATTGAACATGAACTCGGTTCATTCATTGATCTCATTCAAGCCATTAATTTCTTTGGAATGAAAAGGGCATTTTAATTTTTTTATTTTTTTATTTTTCTTTATAATTTTTCTTAAATTTTTATTATAAATTTTGATTTTTTTATTTATTTTAATTTTTAATTTTTTATTATAAATTTTATTTTTTTAATTTTTTTTAAAAATTATTTAGAAAAAATCACTAATTTTTTGTATTACTAAAAGTATTACTTTTTTTTAAAATAAGTAATATTTGAAATTTTAACGATTTTTAATTTTTTTCTTTATTTTCTCTTTTAAAGTTCATATTATGTTTATTTCAGATATTAGGATTAAATTAATAATATTTTTAGCTATAAAACATAAATATTATAAATTTTTAAATTTAATCCATTTTTATGAATTTAAAAAAGTATTACTTTTCAGCATTTCTATAATAAAAAATTTAAAAAAATTTATTACTTATAAACCTTTCTATTTAATTCTTAAACGAATGTTTATATTATATTTTAAATAAACTAATATCTGTATACCAAATAGCTGGCTATTGCAAAAATTTTGCTGGATAGCTTACTCACTAAAAACTGAAATGGTTTTTGTTGAGTGGTATATTAACTCTATTTATTTAGGAGGGAAAAAATTGGCAAAGTTTGATGATAAAGTCGATTTATACGACGACAGAGGTTCATTAGTCGAAGCTGATGTACCAATCGAAGCTCTAAGTCCGTTACGTAACCCTGCTATTAAGAACATTATTAGCGGTGTTAAAAGAACTGTAGCTGTAAACTTAGAAGGAATCGAAAAATCTTTAAAAACTGCTTCCGTCGGTGGAAGTAAATCTAAAATCTTAGGTAGAGAAATGGATCTTGACATCGTTGCTCATGCAGATTCCATTAACGCTGCTGTAAAAGATATGCTTCAAGTAACTGAAGACGATGATACTAAATGTGAAGTACTCTCTGGTGGAAAAAGGATTTTAGTCCAAATTCCAACTATCAGATTAGACTCTTCCGCAGAATACTCCGTAGCAACCTTAGCTACCGCAACTGCATTAACTCAAGCTATTATCAAAGAGTTTGACGTAAACATGTACGACGCAAACATGGTAAAAGCTGCTATCTTAGGAAGATACCCACAATCTGTAGAATACATGGGATCCAACTTAAAAACCATGTTAGACGTACCACAAAAATTAGAAGGTCCAGGTTACTCCTTAAGAAACATTAAAGCAAACGACTTCGTAGCTGCTACCCTTAAAAATACTTTACAATCCACTGCTCTTGCAAGTATTTTCGAACAAACTGCAATGTTTGAAATGGGTGACGCAGTCGGTGCATACGAAAGAATGCACTTATTAGGTTTAGCTTACCAAGGTTTAAACGCTGACAACATGGTATTAGGTCTCGTACAAGACAACGCTAAAGAAGGAACTGTTGGTTCCATCGTACAAGACACTATTGCTAAAGCTGAAGCAGATGGTGTAATCGCTGTAGAAAAAGAATTAACTGGATACAACATGTACGCAACTAGTGACGCAGCTAAATGGAACGCATATGCTGCTGCTGGATGTACTGCTGCTATTATGGTTAACGTAGGTGCAGCAAGAGCTGCTCAAGGTATTCCATCAACTATTTTATACTTCAACGACAACATCGAATTCGCTACCGGTTTACCTGGTATTGACTTCGGTAGAGCTGAAGGGGTAGCTGTAGGATTCTCTTTCTTCTCTCACTCTATCTATGGTGGAGGAGGTCCTGGTTTATTCAACGGTAACCACGTAGTAACCAGACACAGTAAAGGATTTACTATCCCTTGTGTAGCTGCAGGTATGGCATTAGATGCTGGTACCCAACTCTTCTCTCCAGAAGCAACTTCTGGATTAATTAAAGAAGTATACAGTGAGATTGACGAATTCAGAGAACCACTCAAATATGTTGCTTTAGCAGCTGCTGAGATTAAAGGTGACATCTAATTATCGAATTAATTTTTGTTAATTAAAATCTAATTTAAAATTCACAATACACAATAAATATTTAAATCTTCGGATTTGAATAACTGAGGTTAAATAATGGATATTGAAATATTTCCACACAGAATTTTAGGTACAGACACAACTGAAAAATTATTGAATGATCTTGAATCTTTAGATTCAGTTAAAAGAACTGTAATTCAAGGACCAAGACTACCTCCACAAGATGAAATTGATCGTCTTTATGGTGATCGCAGAGTCATTGTGGTAAGTGGTGAAGAAGTTGAATTAAAAGTTAAGACTGGTAGAATTTTTGTGGAATTATCTGATGAATCTGGTATTGATGACATCAGATCAATATGTGATGAACATATTGATACTGGATTTGATATTAATACTAGCAAAGCACAATACATCAGAAAACAAAAAACTGTTACTGATGGATTGAAATACGGTGATAAGACAGA
>JAGCLR010000336.1 GCA_017646885.1 Methanobrevibacter sp.
CAAGGAATGTCAAAACCATCTTATTTTAGGTCTTACAGCTTCTCCAGGGCATGACAAGAGCAAGATTAAGGAAGTTTGTGAAAACCTCTTCATTCAGGACATCACCATCAAGACTGAAGAAGACCCTGATGTAAAGCCATACTTCAATCCAATCAACATTGACTGGATTAAAGTGGAAATGGGTCCAAGACTCGAAAAAATCAGAGATTTGGTGAATAAGGCCTTGAATGTTCGTCTGAAAGGATTGAAGGATTTAGGTGTCATCAATACAGTCTCTGTAAACAAAAGGGATATTCTAAAGGCAAGGTCTAGGGTTCAAAGGAAGATTGGACAATCTGTAAATCCGCCTAAGGAATGTTTCCAAGCGATATCAATCCTATCTGCTGTAATCAATCTTCAGCATGCTTTAGGATTATTGGAAAGCCAGGGAGTGGCCCCATTCAATGATTATGTAGGAAGACTCAGAAAGAAAACAACTCGTGCTGCAAAAAACATTTTGCTTGATCCTAATTTCTCAAAGGCAGTTTATCTTGCTAAAGAGGCAGAGGATTATGGCCTTGAGCATCCAAAGATGAAAAAGCTCATAGAACTCCTTAAGCTAGAACTTGGTATGGATGGACAGACAAGATTGAAATCCCTAAGAGAAGATGGTGAGGATAAGGATAGTCCTAAAATCATAGTCTTTACGCAATTCAGAGACACTTTAGACATGATTCATGAAAGATGTGAGAGGGAAGGCATCAAAAGTGTCAGATTCTATGGTCAAGGAACCAGTGACGGCAAGAAAGGATTGACTCAAAAGGAACAGAAAAACATCATCAAGTCCTTTAAGACAGGAAATTATGATGTTTTGATTTCTACAAGTGTTGCAGAAGAGGGAATAGACATCCCTGCAGTTGATTTGGTAATTCTATATGAGCCGGTTCCATCTGAAATCCGTATGATCCAAAGAAGGGGAAGAACCGGTCGTAAATCCTCAGGTAGAATGAAAGTGCTCATCACCAAAAAGACAATAGATGAAGGATATTACTGGACCAGTGTTAGAAGGGAGTCCAGAATGAAGACACAGCTTGCAACACAGGAAGCGATTGAAGAGCTAAAGCTTAATGCTGCTGAAAAGATTGAAGTTGAACGTACAGTTAAGGTCTTAGGCAAAAAGGAAAAGTCAATTGTAGAGGATCCAGTCGATTCCGATATGGATGATTCCTTGGAAGAGGAAGTCAGTGATGAGGATATTGAAGAAATCGAATTGGAAAATGAGAATGAAAGCAAGTTGAAAGAGATTAAAGAGAAGGAAGCCAAAGAGGAACAGTCTTTAGAAGATGCAATTTATGAAGAGCTTGCCAAAAATCCTCAAAATCAGGAATTGGTTGTTTATGTTGATACAAGAGAAGGAAACTCAAAAGTCATAAGGGCATTGGATACCATTGGTGTTAAGGTTAAAGTCAATACAATGGCTGTTGCAGATTATCAGGTAAGTGAGGAAGTTGCAATAGAAAGAAAAACCGCCAAGGACTTTGTGGATTCCATTGTTGACAAGAGACTGTTCAAACAGGCAAGAATGATGATGGAAGAGTTCAAGAAGCCAATCATGATTCTTGAAGGAAATGATTTCTATTCAGGATTCATTAATCCAAATGCAATCAGAGGGGCTATGACATCAATTGCACTTGACTATGGCATCAGCATCATCCCAACAAGAACCGAGGAAGACACTGCAGCAATGATCAAGAGAATTGCAATCAGAGAACAGAAAGGTGAAAAACGAAGCATCCAAATCAGAACAGAAAGAAAACCGCAAAACCTTTGGGAACAGCAATTGTTCATCATAGAATCATTGCCAAACATTGGACCGGTTCATGCTAAAAGACTCTTGGAACACTTCGGTACAGTTAAGGCAGTATTGGAAGCTGATGAGAAAAAACTTCAGGAAGTTGAAGGAATCGGTAAGAAAACTGCCAAAAACATTAGGGAAGTTGTTGAAGGCAAGTATCTCTACTTCAAGAAAGATGACAATCAAAAGAAACTTAAATAAATCTTAGGTTTCTTTATTTTTTCTATTTTTAAAAAATTATTATATATTATAAAAGCTAAAAATAAGTATTAGTTTTAAATAATTTTTATTTACATAATTTTTTTCAATTACTTTTACAAATTTCATTTAGATGGTGATTATTTGAAGATTTTAATGGATGAAAGAGGAAAAAAATACTTAATCAAGGAAGACAGAGAGTTCCAATCTGATTTAGGTATTATTAAAAAAGAGCAAATGGAAAGAGCTACTATCGGTGATACAATAATCACTCATTTAAATAAGGAGTTTAAAGTCATTAAGCCAACTGTAAATGATTTCATTGACTTAATGGACAGACGTTGTTCCATTCTTATCCAAAAGGATATTGGAACTGTTCTTGCTCGAACTGGACTCGGTTCAGGAGACAGAGTAATCGATGCAGGTACAGGAGCAGGAGCAATTGCATTGAACTTTGGAAATGTTGTTGGTGAAAAGGGTAAGGTCTTCACATA
Organism: Methanobrevibacter sp.; assembly: GCA_017646885.1. The sequence continues at coordinate 2,527 of JAGCLR010000336.1, forward strand.
TGAAATTAGAGAGGACTTTGCAGAGGTCGCTAAAAAGAACATCGATGATTTTGGAATAAAGAACATTGAGGTTAAAAACCAAAACATCAAGGATGGAATCGATGAAGAGGAAATCGATTTGGTTTTCCTTGACCTTCCAAAGCCATTTGAGATTTTTGAAGATGTTAA
>JAGCLR010000043.1 GCA_017646885.1 Methanobrevibacter sp.
TGTCATTATATTTTGCTACCTCTTCCATAGCTTCAACACTTTCTCTAAGCAAATGTCCTGCACCAGTAAAAGCCCATCCGATTTTCGTGAAATATCTCCTAAAAATAGATTATAAATAAATGAAAAAATAAAAGTTAAGAGAAGTTACTCCTAACTAGTGAAAATATTTTGATCAAACTTTTTCTAAAAGTTTGCTCAAAGTTTGTTCTAAAATTCAATAGAATCCATAAGAGCTAAATAATCATTATAAGGATATGGGAACTCTTTAAAGTGCATCAATTCAATTACATACATACTTCCATCATTGATTAGGACAGAGGTATTGTTTTCTAATGTTTTTCCACCTTCTTCTGCACTTGTAACAATATTATACACAGGCATGTCATTAAGGTTTAAGATTCTTGATTCAACAATGGTCCATCCTTGGGCTTCAAAGGTTTCCTTAAATGCATCTTCAATCTGCGCAACTGCAGTAGCTTCACCTGCATCATTTTTGTATACTGTAATGGTGGATGGATTTCCTTCCACAACCTTCACTAAAGCCTTAATACAATTCGGACCGAGCATTTCCTTATTTTGCTCTTTCCAATTACTTAAATATCTGAATTTAATTCCTTCTTCATCAAATTGGACTTCTTCCATAGAATCACCATTTATTTGATACCCTAATATAAACTATATAAATATGAAAATAATGAATTTTTAGATTAAATAGACTAAGGAAATAAAAGATTTAGATTAAACTGTCAATTAGAATTAAAAAAATCAAGCGGATTATTCACCGCTTTCAAGGAAATAATCTTCAGGAACCAATTCCTCTAACTGATTATAAGCATTTTTAGAAATGTTGGCTTTATGAATTTCAGGTTCTTTAACAATTGTCAAGCCTCTGATTCTTCTTATAATGCTGGTTTCTCCTAATTCCTTATTGATTTCATTGATGGTAGCTGTCAATGTCTTGTTTACAACTTCATCAAGCATATTCTTATTGGTTCTGAGAATAATCTCAATGATTTCCTTATGTTTGTCTTCTCTCTCACGGAGTCTTGACAATTCGCTTGCATCAAAGCTCATTTTGGTCTTCAAGACATTCATGTCCTGCAACAATTCGATTCTTTCTTCATTTGATTCATTCAAATCCTTATTCAATTGTTTGATTTCAGTATTTAAGTCATCAATGTCTCCATTCAATTTTTTGACTTCATCAATGAGAGAATTGGATTCCTCATCAGACAATACACTGCTGTTGATGTAATTGGCCTTTTCAATCTGAGACAATTTGGTGGTGAGCTCAAGATTGATGTTTTCCAATTCTTCAACCTTTGAAAAAAGAATCTTTTCCTTGGACTTTGCTTCCTTAAGATCATATTCTAATTTTACAACTGCTTCATCATCTGGGACTACCTCTAAAGTAGAAACTTCAATCTCAGAAGAAGCTTTCAAATCTTCATATTCTTGAGGGGTCAAAATGACAAAATCTCCCTCTTCAAGATTATGTTTTTTTACATCTTCCTTACCAATTGTGAGACTAATATTACCTCTTGACTTATTAATTTTCCCAGTCTTGATAATCATATTTAATAATATGTTTTATGCCTTTATAAA
>JAGCLR010000337.1 GCA_017646885.1 Methanobrevibacter sp.
GGTATTGACAGAAACCACCAGAACGAAATTTTTAAGGCAGTCAATGTAAAATACCCGAACGAATTTGAAATTAAAAATGACATTTTAAAGAACAAGGAGACCAAGTAATGACTTCACAATTTTTCTATTTGCCCGCAACACAGAAGGTTGAAGAAGAAAAACGTATCAAGTTCACCCAGGAACGAATCAAGCTGGTGAAGGATTGGCTCCAGGAAAAGGTTGTGAACAAGTTCACCGAAAACGATTTTGATTGCCGTTCTTATTTGCCTGATTTTGGTGCCCGCCGTAGGGTTGTTAATACCAAAATCGTGACTGATAAGGATTGTAACATTACAAAGCAGTTTAAGATTGACACAAATTATTTCACTCAGGTAACTGACGAATTTTGTGCGAATAATCGTTGTAAGATTGACAAGATGGATTTCACATACTTGCTCATGCTTACATTCAGGGACAATGGAATTTCTGTTAGTCCGGTCCTTGTAACTCTCGCATTTGAACTGGGGGTATAAATGAAAACATACAAATTCTATATTGAATGGAATACTGGTGATATGTACTGGGATAACATTCCGATTGTGGATGGTTTTGAAGGCACTGTTGAAGGTCTAAATGATTATTTGAACACAAAGACGGAAGGTGTAGATGAAAAGGCCGAACTGACCGAAGAAGATTTACAGAAAATGCTTGCTGGTGAAGTAATCTATGACCCATCAGGTGAAAGCTGGTCAGTTGAAATTAAAGAAGGAGACCGATAATGAATAAGTGGTGGAAGAATTTTATTGACTCAGACGCAAGCACTACTGTGTTTATCGTTTTGGTGTTTGTTGTGACGTTCGCAGTTCTGTATTTCGGTATGAGTTACGGAAATGATAAGACTGAAAATGCGAATGGCGAAAAGGTCCACTATTCCCATCCAATTAAAGACCGCGCCCACGGTGGTTTTGGCTATGGATTTGGTTACAGTCCACGAACTCATCGTTTCGGCTATGGATTTGGAACTGGCACAATTAACTTTCATTAAGGAGTATAACAAATGAAACCAGTAACTTCTGCTCTTCATAATTGGATGTCTGCTCTCTTTGTTCATCCGTTATTTCGTGGTGCTTCTTTCTTTCACATTCCTGATGGTGTAGGTAGTACCCATTACAATGTATACAGTATTGGAATGACTTCGGTTCCTGACCATCGTAATAACCAACTGAAAAATCTTCTGCGTATTATATTTTACAATACTAATTCAAACCACATTGAAGTACGACTTGAAATTGAACAACCAGATGCGGTTTTTCAAACTGGAGAAGATAATGTAGATTATTATACGAATTTGAAGCTCAAGGACATCATTGAGTTTGTGAAAATGTATAAGACGAATTTTGAATCCAAGTGGGCTAGTGACAGAAATCCGTTTGCCATCTATTTCGCCCAATTCCAGGAAAATGAAAAAGAATTTATTAAACGAAACCAGGCTGCGTATGACGATTATAGAAATATAGTTAGGACCTGCTTTGATTTTTTGAACAAACGAGAAAAGTTGAATAAACGCTTGAAAGAAAAGGACAGTGATTTCTAATGAGTAAGAAAACAATTACTGAAGACGAATTCAAATTTGTTATGACAAAACATAAGGATTTGATTCTGTTTTTTACAACTGCTGAAGAACTGAAATATACAAACAACGAATGCGGAACTTATCCTGATGTACCTGGTGTGCTTTCCATAAACATCTGGGACGAAGATTTGTATGGCGATACTTGGGTTGAACTCAAAGATGGTGTTGCGACAGTTCTCGTTTACGATGGTCATTATAACGATTACAGACCTGAACATATTTTTAGAGATTGGAAGGAACTAGACAGATGGATGGCTGATGGATTTATCAAGGACCATTTGTGGGATATGTCTTTCGCAAGCAAGGCCCTGAAGAAACAGTATCTCGGTGACGAAGATTTTAACTATGACCCGTGGAGTAAAGGAAAATAAAAGTTTACAAAACATTTGGTAGATTATAAGATGTAAATTTATATTTACATCTTTTTTCGTTTTTTCTATTGACAAACTGCATAAAATAATCTATATTATTAGTGTAGACAAAACAAGAGGTAACAAATTATGCCAAAGACTGCTGATGAAATGCTCGTTGAACTCCGCAAAACCCACACTGAACTTGAAAACGAACTGCGTGATGCTTATGTTGAATTCCAAAATCACGGCGCAGCTGAAGCAGAATTTCTTGTAAAGAAGCTCCGTAAGTTGGCAGATAAAATGGAACAGTTTAACAATGGTTACAAAGAATACTTGGAGGCATAATAATGGCTAAACGAACTGAAGAACTGGAGCCGGAATTTTGCTAGTATTCTCTGTATGACGAAAACACAAAAACCTTTATCCGAAAAAATAGCTGGCTTGGATTTGCCACTGGACCGATTAAGATTTATGGCAACATTAAGAAAGCAAAAGAAGAACTTAAGTATTGGGAAAATCAACCAAATTTGAAAGTTAAGATTGTCCGACTTGGAATTGACAAAATTTTTGAAAACTATGAGGTATAAAAATGTACGAAGCACTTTTTCAAAGAATTAAATCAACTGATTTTCCGCTCCAGTGCCGCGGAATGTATTACTTCTCCAAGGGCCGTCATGCCCATCAGGAACGAAAGGGCTCGGGCACTCCGTACTTCGTTCATCCACGTGGTGTTGCTCTCATTGTGATGGAACACGGTGGAACGATTGACCAGATTAACGCTGCTCTCGCACACGATTTGCTGGAAGACACTGAAACCAGTTTCTTGGAAATCAAAGCAGTCGCAAATTCTACCCATTGTGCGGAACTGTGTGCTGAATTGAGAAACAACAAATTTGGGATTGCTGAAAAGGGCAAGGAAGATTATATGACTGAAAAGCTGCTCAAGATGTCCAATGACGCACTCCTGATTAAGCTGGCGGATATGGTTTATAATTCTTGGGATAAGCCCGCAGAAAAGGCCCTGAACAGAATGTACAAAAATGTTTGTGAACTTCTGTTGAAGCGAAATCTCTCACCAACCTGTAAAGAACTTGCGGAACTTGTAATTCTCGCATAAAGGAGTAACAAAATGCAAATTGTAAAAACTTTCACTCAGCGACTCTATGTACCAAAGACCGGAACTCGCAAGCTTGTCAATAAGACAGTTGTGATTGGTATTTATCCGACCTTGACGAATGAACAGTTGGTTGCTATCGTTAAGGAATACGAAAAGAACCCGGAACCAGATAATTATTACTTTGTTTATGATGAAACAAAGCGAGATGTTGTTTATCGTCAAGGAGACTAATTATGCTTGGTGTATGGTTGGGTAATCAAAATTAGCAAAGGAACATCCTGAAGAGTTTCTAAAGCTTGGAATTAAGCTTACTATCTGTGTGGGTATTTTGTTTATCATTGTTGCCCTGACTCAGGATTTTGTTAAGGATTGGTTGAGTGATTTCATTGAATGGACTTGTTCATTTAATGGAACATTGGATGTTGAAGCACTTTGGGAACAATTTAAAACTTTTATAGGAGTATAGAATGACTAACAAACCACAATCAGTAGAAGATGTGTTCAATGAAGCATTTGACACAGCAGACAAAACCATTAGTGGATTGTTCTCTTGGTCGGATGGTATTTTTGTTATTTTATTGGAAATTATTGCATTTTTAGCTGCAATACCTTTTGCTTTGTATGTAAGAGATTGGCTTGATAGTTTCTTTGGTTTTGTTTTTAACCTTTTCATTTAGGATAATATGGATTGGAAAACATACGATTTTGACGAATGCGAAGAAAAAGTTAAGAGGGCAATTAGTCCTTATTTCAAGGCATTTGAAGAACTCGGTATTTCCGTAGATTTTGTTCCTGATTGCGACAACCCAGCAGATGATTTCTGTGAACTGTATTACGGAGATTGTTTAGTTGGTTACATAACTCCCGAAGTTGATACTCACGAAGAATATGACTCTGATGACCCAAACGATTTTGAAACTCATACTGTATGGGAATTTGATTACATAGACGTTCGCCTTACAGTTATGATTAACTTGGACAGAAATTACAAATTTTTCTATCCGAAAGAAAATGAAAACGATTTGTCTGATGCAGTTCAAGCGGCAAAAAATTTCATTATTTTAATCAAGAACGAACAAATTAAAAAACGAGAAGCAAAACTCAACGAGGATTTTTAAATGATTAAAAAAGCAAATTCAGTACAAGAATTTCAAATCATTGTTATGGAAGATTTAAAGTCTCATAACATTCTCACACAAAAGGCAAAGTTAGACTCTGTATGTTTTTGGTATGGTGATGCTCAATGTTCTAATTCCGGTAATACAGAAATAATAGATTACAAAGCTTCTATTTCTTTTATGGTTTTTGAAGGCGAAACCACTATTAACAAAATAAAAGGAATTGCGAAATACAGACCACTCCACACACAGTTCAAAGCAATTAAAGCACTTTGGTGTGATGATAATACGATTGTTTATGGTTATGATTCTTGGTATCATACTTACGAGGAACACAACCCAAATCCTTACAATGGTTTTCCAAAGGTATGGGGCTGGAGTGAAGACGATGTTAAAACAATGCCTGATGTGTGGGCTGATTCGCATCCAACAAGTAAGCTTGCTCATTATAAACCTTGGCCTTGTTGTTATTATGGACCGAACTATTCAGTTACTGGAGACCAGTGGGCTAAAGTTGAATTACACGGTTCAAAGTTCTATAAGGACATTGACGATTTGAATAAAATCTATCAGTTTGAAAGGGATGAAATTATTAGACTTATTCCTGTTGCGGAAAAGATGAATAATCAGTATACTCAATTTCTTACAACAGTAGATTGGCATAAAAAGAGTGATAGAAAAATAATTCGTCAATACAAGCTCAAACTTAACAAACAGAATGTAAATCTTAACAAAGTAAAAATTGACTTCTAAAGGAGATACAATGACAAAGAAATTTTATGTTGTTAGTTATGAAGAAAATGGTAAGACCATTTATTACACTGATAAGAAAGACACAGATTTGTTTGCTTATGAAACTTCCGACATTTTTGAAGCTAAACGATATGTTACTTATCGTAAAGCAGAAAATTATGTAAACAACAAGAAGAAAGAAGTTAACACGTGGATGAGAAAAACCATTAAGAATTTTAAGATTCACGAAGTTGAAGTAACATACAATGTAATAAACACAAATGAAGTATAAAAGGAGATAACTATGGCAGCAACTTATGTTCACCACATTACAATTAAATCAAACGATGTCAGAGAACCAAAGTACAAGACGATTGTCATTGAGTCAACTGACACTAATGCGGAAATGTACGAAAAGATGAAGGCTCTTACTGCTTTTGAACGTGCTGTATCTACGGGCTATCATTTGAGCATTGAAACCACAGTAAAAACAAACAAACGAACACCTGAACAGATTTACCAGGAATACATTGAGGCCTGGGGTAAGGGTTTCTAATGCTAACTGAAGAAGATGTAAAAGATGTTGTCAGTCGTTATCCAAATTTGGAACTGTCAATTCTAAATTCCACACTTTTTAAAAGCCATACAAAAAGATTGTTAGTTTATATAAATTCCAAAGCATTCCACTATGGAAGTAATCTGTTGCTTGAATATGATTACAATGGAATGCCTACAGATGGAATTTTACAAGTAAACAATGGTAACCAGCACATTTATAGTGATTGGGGCTATATTACAGAAGATTCAATTTATCTGGTTGAAAATAAAAAAATGAAAAAGAAGGTCCGAAACAAAGAACAATTTGAGAAACTAATTACAGATTCTTTAAAAATGGTTAAAGAAGCAGAAGTAGAACTGCACATCCGTAAGATTAGTAAGGATTTTGTATGACATTTACAGAATATAAACAATTATGCCAAAAATATAATTTGCAGTCATTGAGTTACGATGGCCGCGATTATGGTGTATGTAATGTTCCGTTTGTTGCTTGGGGAACGAACATTAGAGTTATTCCTGAAAGAGTTTGGAAAAATGAATTTCTGTCTGATAATGGAAAATACATTACATACAAAGGAGAATTTCAATACTATCCTGACGAAATAAAGAAAAATGACACACAGGCATTTGAGAATTATTTAATCAAATTAACTGCGTGGTTAAAACAACTTAGGCTTGACACTAAATTACAACTTATTCAAAAAGATTTCAAATAAAAAAGCGGGTTTATTTCCCGCTTTCTTCTTTAAATTTTGCTATGACATTTTCGTCTGTTGCAGCCGCAGTTGCCGGACAACCTTGGTCTTGGTATTTGGCTAAAAATCTAAACATATAATTGAGCATTACTCCAGTTACTTCTTCAACAGAAAGTTTATTATTTTTGGCGAATAATTTAGCAACATTTTTTATATAATCTTCAGTTCCCTGATTAGCCATATAGCGACCCATTTTTGCTAAATCGGCTTTATACTTATCTTCAGCAGAATCTTCTAAAATAAATCCATTTCTGTTTAAAATTTCTTTAGCTTCTTTGATTTCCATTGTAAAATCTCCTATACTGTATTTATAATTTTCCATACTTTGACAGTACTGTGCGTTTCCTGCCATTCTCTCGGTAAAATGATATAGCCCTAGCATCGGTATTAAATCTGGTCTCCTTGCCACGTTTCCTTGTCAGTGTTATGTAAATTATTATTTACATTAAAACGAAAAATTCTTATTGACAATGAAACTGTAATTTACTATATTATAATCAAACAATAAGAGAGGTAACAATATGGCAAGTGTAAAAATTCAGGTCCCAATGTTTAAGGGAATTAACATTTCGGGTGTAGAAGTTGTGGGTCAACTTATCGTGGTTGGTGATACTGCTTGTATCGTGCCGCTGAATGACCCGAACGATTGGAATAAAGATTATTTGACTTTTGATGGTCATCATCTGAGACAGGGTGAATACGATTCTGCGTTGTGGATTCGGGACCCGTCCACCATTCAACCCGCTGGTCATGTAGAAGTGGAGGTATGCTAATGGATTTAATTTCTCCTGAAATTTTTAATTCATTGTGTAAAATCTGTAAGGAACATGGCTGGTATATGCCAGAAGAAAATTTCCGAAAGGTTTATAAAAACATTGAAGAAAGCAAAACTGGCGGTGTTGATTTTGCGAATAAAATTGTATGTAAATGCGATGTGAATTACAGGTTTTTAAGCCCGGATGGTTCAGATCAAGTACGAATGACTACTACTTGTGATAACTATTTTACAACTATCCGCCTGACTAAACTTTTTATCGCATTTCCTGTGATTATGCACACTATTGACTTTGGTGAATTGTATCATTTTCAAACTGACGATTTTTATTTGGATTTTAAAGACATTAAATCTGAGCATGACATTGAAGATGTGTTACTACAGGTAGAAGAACATATCAAAGAAGTAAATGATTGTATCGGCACCAAAGGAAAAATGAACAAGAAACTCAGGAATTTGAAAGGAGATTTCTAATGGAACTCAAGGAATTTAACCAAACGATTGAACATTTGCGTCAGTTCTTTGACGCTTGTGTATTTGAACTTCGCACAAAGAATATGGAAACAGAAACCATATTGACAGTTAAGGACGAAAAGTCCAATGCTGATTTGGTTGAAATTCATTTTACGAATAACATAAACATTAACTCTCATAATGGTTATGATTCTTTGGACCTGTTCGTTTCTTATGACTGGTCCAGGTATGACGAAAATGATTTGAGCCAGGCCGAACTATCTGCGGTGAAGGCAATTATCAAAATGTTCAGGAACAAGTAAATGCGACGTGAAGAAAAAATTGAACTTATCCTAAAACATCTAGGAAATAATGGATGGAAAATAACTACAGACCAGCATGACAAAATTTACACTCGTAAAGGAACGATTAGCCCACACCTGAATGGAACTTTTATCATTGGCAGTAAAATTATTTTAAAAGATAAAGATTACATTTACATTGACAATGATGATTCTATTGGCTATGACGGAGATAATTGGGAGGCTAAAGTTACTTTGTATGCTAATGGTAGCGGTTATCTTGTTATTCCAATTCTTTACCACACAATAACAGAAAAGAAAAGGAATAAAATAAATTTTGCCAGCAGAGATTATTATGTGGATTTATCACACATTAACTCTGAAGAAGAAATTGCTGATGTTATTGCTCAGCTTGAAGAAAAGATTAACCAGGTAAAATTCAAGGTCAAAGAATACGAATCAAAAATTAGAGAACAGAAAATGAAGAAGGACTTTTAATGACAAGTTATTATGTTGATGCTGGTAAATTTTCACCAATGGCTATTCCAGTTCCTGATTTAGAAACTGGCTATGCTCTTTGTGCGGAAATTTACAATAGCGGTATGAAGAATGTTAGACTTATTAAAATGGGTGACACATACGAGGACCGAGAAGAGATAGATTTAAAAGAATTTCTTAACAAATTAGATAATCAGGGAAATAGATTGGAAAAAATCAAAGAGGATTTCTAATGAGAGAATGGATGTCTAAAGAAAAATACAAATTGTATCAGCAGAAGATTAGTGAACTCTGTTTGCAGATGGGTTTAGTAGAAAAACGAACAGAAGATTGCATTGAGTATCGTACTGAATTAGAAACCAATTTTGTATTTGGCGAAGTAATTAGAATGTTTGATTATGACGAACACTATTACAACGCAGTTGTATTTTTCAATAAGTTGGTGCCTTCAACTCCAATGTATAGTTCCGATGATTACAAATACATTTTTGAAAATGTACACGAAGAACTTCCGTTTGAAACTGATGACAATGTAATTTCATTTAATGAGCCACTTGAAAAGGTTTTAGACAAAGTAAAATACATTGTTAGTAATGCTATTAAGCAGCGTAAAGAATTGAATGCTACAGTAAAGTTGGAAGGAATTAAGGAAGACTTCAAATGATTACTAAAAATGTATTTCACGAAATTTGTCGGAGAAATGGACTCGTTCAATGCGGCCCAATGAATGAATACAAGTTACCTGCGTGGAAAAATAAATTTGGTGGAAGCATTGTTGCGACCTGGTTTAAATCGGAACGTGTTACAGTTTATGTACTTAACCAGCATGAACGAAATGGAATAAAGCAGTGGGCACAAGACCCTTATTACCAAATTGAAGACCCTGAAGAATGTGAAGCACGAATAAAAGATACAGTGGAAACTGCAAAGAAGCTCTATCAGGAATTTAAATTAAAATCTATCAGTAGGGATTTTGACTAATGCTGAATGAATACTATAATATGATTGAAAATGTTGTAATGGGGTTTGGTAAGAACTGTATCATTTTATTGCACGGTGCTGCGGGTAATAAGGACACAATTTGTCATTGTACACAACTTAAACATTACAATGCTTATCCGAATATGACAATGTATCATTTGTTCAAAGACCAAATGGATTTGAATTATGGAATTTATCCTCACGAAAGGAAAGAAAAACCATTTTATCTGGTTGGTGGTATTATAGATTTGGAAAAGTTTAGTACTGTACCAATTAACGATGGAGCGAAATTAGAACCTGATACGCATTATGTTGTAACAACTGGAAATGATAAATTTAAGATTGTTTTATCAAATGAAGATGGCACACTCAGTTGTCCTGGTGTTAAAGCGTATCTTCCAATTTTGACTAGAGATATAGCAAGTAAGATTTTTGCTAAATTTCATAAAATGGAACGCAAACTAGAAAAAATGAAAAAGGATTTTGAATGATAATAGGCGATTTTGTAACATTAGAAGGTTTCCAGGAAGAAATGTTGGGTTGGCTGCAAGATGTTAAGGAAAAATGTGTTCCAGGTGGTTGCTGGTGGGATAGACAGAAAAATAAACCTGAAATTGTTGGTTTCTTTTTTAAAATTTTTTATGACCCTAATGTTCACGATTGGTTGCTTGAAGATTCAGGAGTTTATTCTTCAAACCAGCGTTATGGTTCTCGTAAGAAAACAAACCATACATTCCTAATTAAAGGAATAGATTGGACTGAAGAAGATATGAAAAAAGAAATGGCTAGTCAGTATAAAGATTTTCAATTTAAATCAAAATTGGTTAAATTGGATGGAGACTTTGAATAATGTTTAAGATTATTGTTTACGCAGATGGAATGGAATGTACCAGATTTGAAGGTAATGATTTGTATGACCTTGTTCTTGAATTGAACATTTACAAAGAAAAGCACTGCGCATTTACACACGCATTTATGTTGTTACAAAATGATAAACAACCTACTGATGCTGTGTGGAGAGAATACCACGATTTGTTGTACAAACTAATTCCAGTTGCTAGAAAGATGGTTGCTATGGGAGAAGATTTTTAATGATAACACTTATACAATTTTACACGATTGCCAAACGCTGTGGATATGAAGTATACACAGATGACAATACGTTCTATAATTTGTATTACAGAAATGACACGAAAATGGCTAAGCGAATGGCTCGTTTTTTTGATGCTTCGTATTCACCAAAAGAAGTTACTTTGTATGAGCCAGTTTCTTATACTTATTTCTCGCCAGATACTTGCAAATCAAAAGAGTATGATGACCCAAAAAAATTTGAAAAAGATTTGCTGAAAAATACATTCACTATGAAAAAATACTTTTTCAAGTATTACGAAAGAATAAACACCATAACACTATGATTACAGTAAAACAATTTTACAAAGTCTGTAATAGGCTCGGGTTCAAAGTTTTCAAAGATTATCCGTATAAAGATTTCTACAAAATCTTTTACGAAGATGTTAAAGAAAACATTAACTTTACCTTGGCTCGTTTAATTGTGTTTGCTGCTGGGAATGAAGTTACTCTGTTTAGACCTGTGCGTTATTCATTTTTAGCACCCTGTACTTGCACAGAAGACAAAATATATACAGACATTAAAGAATTTGAAAAAGACTTAATGGAAAATTATTTTACATTGAGAAAGTACTGGTTTGAATACAATATGAGAGAACACTCAGCTATTTAAAGTCGCGGTATGTTTTTCCATTATCCAAAGACATTAAGTATTTTTTGCGTGTTTTATTCATACTGTCAATAATGCCTTGGTCGGAAAAGACCTTTTCCCAGTCATTACCCAAATGAATCCACTCGGCTCTAGTAGCTGGATTGTATTCATAGATAATTTGTCCAAAATCAACCTGACCTGCTTTGTCTAACTCAATGATTTTAGCAACTATATCCTTCAATTTCAAAGAACAGTTATTGACATAAACATCTGCTGCTCCAATACAAGGTTTACAAGCTAACTGAAGCCCGCAGAAATGGTCGGAAGTTTTACTTGGGTTATATCCTTTCTTTATGAGTCTATCATAGTCAGATTGGGTACGAACTCCACTAGAAATGCCGACACTGACATTTTTCTTCGGGTCAACTTTAAACTGTTGGAGATAATCACGAACTTTCTGTAAGTTATTGGCTAGTAATTGAACAAGCGCAGTTTGATATGGTGTCAAATCAGTACTTGTAAATTCGGATAATTTGAAATTTTGTGTAAGCTTAAAATCGGTCATCTTTTTTCCTTATACATATTGAACAATTTAACATTTTTACTATATTTATCAAATTATGACTACAAGTGAACTTAAAGATTTTATTTTTGCTACTTATCCTTCCTATTTCGCAATAGTAGGGACTAATGAGCAAAGATTTGAAATAGTGCTGAACAAAGCCCTATTACCAAATGACATTTATATAGCAAATGATACTATCCTAAATGTATATGGAACAGAAGGCTCAGTATCTGTTTATGATTTGATTTCACTAGAAGGACTTGAAAATGATGGACTTCCATTCATAGAAACTTACAAGTCAAGAAATTTGGATTTGAAAACATTGAACGAATTTATGCTTCAACTTGTATTAGATAATGTAGTAAATCGTTTATCTACAATTCAAACACAAATTAAAGACTTTAAAGCGAATATGAAGTTAGAAAGATTAAATGAGGATTTTAAATGAAGTGTTTAGTTTTAAGTGATATACATCCTGATATGTGGCTTGGTTGTTGTGATAAAACTTACAAAGAATCAAGCATAGACCCACCTGAAGAACTTGTTATGAAAACAATGGATTGGATGTGGGATTTTCAGAGCATTCCTTCAACTCCTGCGATTTTGATTTCAGGAGATATAGCAAACGATTACTTGACATTCACAAGAGTAATCAAATGGCTCTCACAGAAATACGAACAAGTTTATTTCACACTTGGAAACCACGATTTGATTGTCCGTGGTGCTACGATGTCTAAGTCCAATTTACAATTCCATACTTCCGAACAAAAGATACAGAAAATGCAGGAATACTGTTCACAGTTCCCAAATGTTCATTTGTTGGAAGGAAACATTGTAAATGGGATTGGTGGCACAATGATGACTACTGATTTGAAGTGTGAAGCAAGACCTGGACTAGATTATGATTTCAAATGGAAGATTGACTGGTTTGACGGTAGACATTGGAAGGTCAAAAAGAAAGCATCCGAAATTTGGACTGATTATGAAGCTAAAATGAACAACATAATCGCACAAAATCCAAAGGTTATTGCTTGTCATTTCGCACCGATTGAAGTTGGAATAAGTTTTGAGTTTAGAAACCATCCAACAAATACATTCTTCTATTTTAATGGAAGTCCATTCTTTAACAAGATAACACAGGACACAATATGGACCTGCGGACATATCCATAATAGAAAGATTTGTGAATTTGAAAACGATGCTGGAAAGAAAATAAAAATTTTGTGTAACCCTTATGGTTATCCTGGTGAAGGAGACCCATACACAGATGTTAGTGTAGTAAATGACGGAAAGTGGGAAAGGGAACAAATCAAAACCACACACAGTGACTATATCATTGACATTTAAGTTCACAAAAATACACTTTCTTTTCTAAACAATAAAATTTATTCTAAATTTACAATAAAGGAGAAAAATATGATAGAAATAATGGCAGGAGCAATAGAGTTAGGACTATTCGTTTATATGTTCTTTCTTGTTTGCCGAAACAACACACGAATTCAAGAACTACAAAAAGACTGTGTAGAACTTGAAAAGAAAATCACAAAACTAACAAAAGAAACAAAGAAGAATCACGAAGAACTTATGAACTCATTTGATGATAAGTCCATCACGATTGCTGAAGGTGTAACTGACATCATTGAAACATTGGAAGACTTTGAAGTTCCATACAATGACGTTGGTAAAGTAATTGACGAAAAGAATTTGCCAAATTACAAGATTACCTTCAACAATGATAATGAGATTTTGCTTTCTTACGATTTCCAAACTGTAACATTGACTACACCAACAGAAGGCACAAAGTTCAATGATTGGACTGAGTTCAAAAATGAACTAATAAATGTATTGAGTGTTATCAAGTGCCCAGAACCAGAAGAAACGGAAGGACAGAAGGACGAACCAACAGATGTTCCTGAAGAAGAACCTGGTGATGACACGACTGAGACCTAAGTACAAATAAAATAATAAAAAATGAAAACTGGGACGCAACTCCCAGTTTTTTTCTATATTATACATATTATCATAGGTGAATTTATGAAAAATACATTATTAGTTAATTTGTATGCAGGTCCTGGTGCTGGTAAATCTACTGGTGCCGCTTATATTTTCGCAAAATTAAAAATGGCAGGTGTTGATTGTGAGTATGTTTCCGAATATGCCAAGGATAGAGTTTGGCAAGAAGACCAATTCCCATTACAACACTGTCAACTTTATGTTACCGGTAAACAATGTTTGAAGATTACCCGTTTGCTGGGCAAGGTAGACGTTGTGGTGACAGATTCTCCGATTGCTATAGGTGCGATGTACACAACCGAAAAACCATACCAGGACGTGTGTATCTACGAAGCAAAGAAATACAAGAATACTTATAATTTATTCGTTAATAGATTTAAACCTTATAACCCAAATGGCAGAAATCAAACCGAAGAAGAAGCCAAAGAAATAGACAGAAAAATCAAGGCATTTTTAACTGATAATAACTTGGAATTTAAAGAAATTAACGGAACTGAAGAAGGTTATAATGCCATAGTCAAAGATATAATAGAAAAATTAGGTAAATAATGGGTGCTGCTATTTCAGCAATAACTGTGAGTACAATGGCTATGAATAATTCAGGAGTTTCACCTGAAATTAAATTAGTGTTTTGTATTGTATTATTACTGATAATCGTGTTTGGTTTAATCTTCATTTGGTACGATGAATTTTTACCATTTAAAAAACAAAATAAACAGCCAAAAATTGACAAGAAAGCTTGGAAAAAATATATAGAGACTGCAGAAAAATTGTCTAAAAGCAAAAAGTAAGGATAGATATGGCAGATATAAGCATTAAAAAGTTAAACGAAAGTTTCATTGAAATTTCCGCTCCTGAAGACATTACATACAACATTTATGCTCGTTATTCCGAGTATGTATCTGGTTACCAATTCCAGCCACGCTTCAAAATGAGAGTTTGGGATGGTAAACACCATTCATTCAATATACGTTCAGGTGTACTCCCTATTGGTCTTGCGAAAGACTTGATTTTGTGGGCAACAAATCAGGGAACAACATTTGAACTTGAACGGATTTAGAGATGCCGAATTTCTTGAACAGTTAGACGAAGCAGAATACACCGAAATGATAAAGGACAATATGAAAAATGCTCCTTTTGAAATTCGTGATTATCAAGATAAAGCAGTTCGTGCCGCATTGAAATACCATAAGGGTATTTTGCTTTCTTGTACCTCTAGTGGTAAGTCTTTAATGATTTACAACGCAGTCCGTTGTATTAGAAAGAAAGATTATAACCATATCCTTTTGATTGTTCCGAACATTATGCTTGTAGACCAGATGTATGATGACTTTAAGGACTATGGTTATGACAACATAGATGACGAAGTAGAAAGATTGGGTGGCGGTCACGAAGCTACATTTGACAAACCAGTTTTGATTTCTACGTGGCAGAGTTTACAGAATAAAGACGCTGAGTTCTTTGAAAAATATAGTGCTGTGTTCGTGGATGAAGTTCACGGTGTAAAAGCAAATGTTATGACTAAACTAATGAAATGGTGTGTCAATGCTTATTACAAGATTGGTACAACTGGTACACTTCCTAATGATAAGTGCGATTTGTTACAAATTAGAGAAGTCGTTGGAGATGTCATATTTGAATTGAAGTCTAAGGAACTCATTGATGCTGGTGTATTGACAAAGATTAAGATTGCGAACATTATCGCAAAATACCCTGCTGAATTTATCAAGAAGAATAAGGGTAGAAGTTATCCTGAAGAAGTGAAAATGGTAGAAGAATACCAGGACCGAAATAAGGTGTTGGAACTTATTCTATCCCACACAGACCCTAGCCATAACATTCTAATTCTTATGAACCACTTGAAACACGTCAAACTAATTCAAGAATGGTTAGAAGAAAAGTATCCTGACAAGAAGGTTTCTGTAATCACCGGCGCTGTTAGTGGTTCGGAACGTAGCCAAATTCGTACAGGTATTGAGAATGAAGATGGAACTATTTTGTTAGCAACATATCAGACTATGAGTACTGGTGTTAATATGCCAAAGCTCCACGATGTTATTTTGTATGCTAATAGTAAGTCCAAAATCAAGGTTCTTCAGTCTATTGGACGTGGATTGCGTAAGCACAAAACAAAGAACCAGATTATTTTGTATGATGTGATTGATGATTTGACCTACCAGACATCTAGAGGTAGATTGGTAGAGAATTACTTGATTAAGCACTGGAAAGAACGAATGAACTATTACAAGGAGCAAGAGTTCCCGGTAATCAATACCTCAATTAACATATAGTGGCTATAAATACATTACTATGGCAGTAGAGAATGATATAAGTAAAATCACTGTATGTACGATTGATTGTAACCCTGACAACCCAGACGAAAATGGTAAGTTATATGACTTGCGTGAAACCGCAGAATATGACAAACCATTTTCAGTTGAAGGTTATAATGAAGATGTGTACATTACCTCGTATGAAAATGACTACGTATACAAATTAAACAAAAAAATAAGTGAAATTAACTGGGAAACTGATGATTTCACAAAATTAGAAGAATTTACTGTAAATAGTCATTTCTTATTAGATGGTCGCGGCGAATTTATTTTCAGTAAAAAATTATTGACCCAGTATGGTATTGGGTTCGTATTAAGTGATTGGCTGGAAAAGAAAACAGACAATGGTGTTACTAAAGTATGGGTTCATTTTAAACCAGCATATATGGGTAACTGGTGTGGAACTGATACAACAGACATTTGGGATGATGAGTTATATTCATTCTACAATTTAAAGACTTATGAATACACAGTTGGTGGTGTATCAAAAAATGTTTTGTATGATTTGGTAGACGAAGGTAATAGTGCTGTTGATTCGTGCGAAGAGTTCCTAAAGAAATATGGAAAATACGAAAACATAAATTATAATAATAATTTTCAAGATGCTATTAGTACAGAAAACTGGCGTAAATTCTTATTGAGTAGAAAATTCCCAGGAGTCAAGTTAAAGAAATTTGATTATAGTTTAGTAGATGGACAAATTGTTATTGATAATTTTACAGATGATGTTGAAATAGGTCCTAATGGTGGTACTGATTTAACATTCATTTGCCCACATTATGTTTGTGCTGAATACAGAACTCCTACTTATGTTTTCATAAGATATAAGTTTGAAAATTATGTTGCGGCTTTAACGGCTGCTACAACATCTGGTGTAGCACATCAGTTGGTTAAATTGGAATTATTGTCATTTTGGGAAACAGTACAGGGTGGAACAACTTATATGTTCTACTATCCTGGTTTATCATCTGCTACCCCTAACTTATATAATGAGTCAAATGATGCCACAACATATAATGACATTGTTTCGCATACTGCCATTACAGAAAATGGTAGTTTCATAGTAAGAGAACAGAAATATACTTATTTCCCAGTTCAAATGGATGACATTAGTCCAATTCACGCTGTACAAGAAACTACATTATGGAGTTATAAAGATTTATCAAGATACTCAAAATCAACTAATGTATTTTCTATCGTTAATAAGAATATAACTTCTGTTCCTTCAGCTGACGAAATTTTGAATAAAGAATTGGAAGAAAATAAATTAAAATACCAAACTCCAGCAGAATACTATGCTAAATCATTAACCAATTTTAATGAAAATGTTGAAAACGCATTTTCAGACATTGGTGAAGACCGAAATTGGTTTTGGGTAGATACTATTAAGAACTGGTGTATCTATATTGAAAAAGAAGGTATATTACAACTAATGTGCTGGAACGGTATTGATGGTTGGGATTCTGTATTTGACATAATGGTTGCTAGAAATGCAGCTAATCTATATTATTTGGCAAGAAAGTATTTGTATTCACCATATTTCTTTATGGATGGAATAGCTTATCCAAATGACAGATGGGGATGTTTCGTTCCTATACGTTATCCAAATGGTGTAATAGCACAAATCTATTATAGAACTTTAATTTTGACTGGTGATACGAATGTAAAGAACTACAATAATAAGTTCCAAAACTTACACGATACAAAGATTTATCAAACTGGTGAAAGAAACGAAATCGCAAATACAGGTCTAGGTGCTAGAACGACTGCAGCAGGAACTACAATTCCAGTAGATACAACTAGACAAGCCGTTTTCGCTGTTCCTACACAGTATTGTCCTGTATTGTTTAAACAAACTAATGGCAATATAGCATTGAGTTATACTTATTATGTTGTTGGTAATGGTTATGGTGTTAATACAGAAACAAACCCATTCCATATTATATCACCAACTGTAGCAAATGAAAGATGTAGAGATATATTCGGCGCCGGTGATGACAAAACGATTGACAAAGACTGGAAACGATACTTTACATTAGATTTCACTGAAGAAAGAAGTAGCGAAATTCACTCAAGTAATGACGATACCATTTATGGTGCAGCTAGTTTGACATTTAATGTTGCTGAAAAGAAAATAAATAGTATAACAATAGCTGCTAACAGACCAAACCCAGGAACTAATAATAAAGATAGACAAGATTATATTGAAAGATGGGATAAGTAATGAGTTCATTTGTATTTAATGATTTTAAGAAAAGATACTTGAATGGAGAAGTTCCAAGTGCAGACCATTGGACCTTTATTCCAGTCAATGAATCTTTTAAAACAGATTTTGAATTTAATGACATTCGTTTAGACCATTATAGAAGTTTAAGTGACTTTAGAGATGTATCAAATAGTAAAAAAGAAAATGACAAGAATATGTTTACTTATTCTGGTACAGAAGATAAAACAAGTAATGGTAAAGCTGATTATGTAAATGTAACTGGTGATAATTTTAGATTACACGGTACTACTTTATATAGCGGCAGCAAGGTTACATACAAATGGACTAAAGTAATTGAAGACCAGGAATTTAACAATAAACCACTTTATGTAACTACTGAAAACTATGAAACATTCTTGGAATTCTATAAAGAGTCAGTTAAAGATAACCCATACATTCAGACATATTTAGGTCGCGGTGGTTTCTATTTCATTCGTTCTAAAGACGAACTTGAATGGTTCGCAGATCGTAGTAATTACAATAATACTATCGTCGGTGTTATCGGCGATAATTTGGAAGGTGTAATTAACAAACCTATTGGTGTTAATGAGGATAAACCTTTCAATGGTATATTAGATGGTAACTATTATACACTTGACATTTCCATTAAAGCACAAAGTACTGACAACGGTGTTGTTGGTATTCTCGGCCCATTTGGTATAGTTAGAAACTTCAAACTAATTAACAGTAAGAATGTTAATAGTATTACTTGTGAAAAGGGTATTACATTATCCCACATTAAGAATGACGGACGAGATGTTAACTGTGGTTTGTTGGTTGGTAGAAACTATGGCTTAATTGAAAACATTGACGCTAAAAATTTGGGCAACTTTAACATTTATGGTTGCGTTCCAAGTGTTTATTCTGTAACAAACAAATCAGACGATTATAAGTGGAATGAAACTGAAAATTTCGTTAGAAAGAAATTTGACGAAAATAACGAAAACTTTATGTATCTAAACTCATTCTGTATAAACTCTCCAGGTAACATTTGTCCTTATGTTGGTTATTTCAACGAAGGTAAATTTGCTGATGATGCTTGTGGTTTAATGACTGATTTGAAAATTACTGCTATTGGCGATGGTGGTTTTAATTTACGTTCTTGTGAAGACTATTTTGCTAACTGGGGTCAGCAATTATTATCTTATGATGGTGCTGTTGATAACGGATTTGATTTATCATTTACTGTTGGTTATTACGGGTCAAAACAAAGTGTTTATAACCCAGATCAAATTTATGTTTGGTATAGACCTCTAGGAAACTATTATGTAAATGGTTATGCTGATACAGCATATAAGTCTACATACATTGAACGTGCATCTGCTGACTATGATTTGACATTTAGTTCTATTTTGTCAAATAAGGCATTAAAGACTTATTTGAAGAACCCATTGTATTATGGATTTGATAATTTCGGATTTTATACTGTTCGTGGTGTTGGTAAATATGAATCAACTGTAACTTCTTGGATAGAAAACTATAACAGTAACCTTTGTCAAAAAGCATTAGGAACTGCATATAGTATGAATTCCGCATTAAAACCAAGTTATGAAACAACAAGATGCTCAATGCGTTTACATCCACAAGCTAGAGCTGCATATAATGTTGGTATCATTATTGGTTCTAACTATGGTACCGCTAATAACATACAAATTAGTGCTATTGTAAAGAACACCAGTAACTTCGTTGGTTTCATTGGTGGTCTTGCTGGTAAACAGTCTTATGGTCAGGTAAACAATGTAATCGTTTCTATGGATAACGAACTTGTTTATGATTTAGGTAGCCAACCGGAATATGGTGATATAGTTTATTATAAACAAACTCCAGTATTCCCAGATGTTATCAAGAATTATATACAAGGTAAATTAAATGATTCTGTTGGTAAGAATAATTTAGTTAACTGGTATTGTAAGCCCTGGTATGACGAAAACCGAGACGATGCTAATACACTCCCATATACTTGTAACACTGCACAGACAGTTACTGACGATGTTATTTCTTATAAATTAAGACCAATTTTCATTGTAGGTGGTTTGTTCGGACGATATGTTCCAAGTTATGGTTCTAATTCTAATTATTCTACATTAAAGACATTCGTTAATAATTCTACTGTGTTGTATAAGGACAACTACAGTACAACTAATGATGAATTTAAACGAGCTGAAAATGCTTTCGGTGTTCTTGCTGGTAAGGTAGATTATGCTACGAACTCATACAATTTCTATTTTGAAGCTGGCATGGCTTGTAATAATTGTGAATTTTCTGCTTTGAGTTTCGTTGGTGAACCATTTAAAGTATATGGTAACTATTTTGATGGTAAAGAATGGACTCCAGTTGGTACTGACCTGGGTAATGGTACTTCCGCATTAGACCAAGCACATTCTGTAAATCATTATGTTGGTGTTTATGAATTGAAGTATAATACAATAGACCCTGTTGTTTATACTGTTAATAGTGCTATAACTGCTAAACCAGATGGTTCATATTATTATTCATACTCAGATACATCAGTTTGGCCTCCAATAACAGTTACTGCATCTGGATATATGCCTAAAGATAAAAGGTCTTTGAGTGAACAAGGAATTTATTGGGCAGCAGACTATCCAATAGATTTATCTTCACATAATGGCGGTATGATTAAATCGCACAATATGTTTGGATTCGTTTATGCTGATGACCCTGATTTAACATTGTCAGATGGTAATAGATGGGACGTTTTGCATAAGTATTATAATGCCCCTAACTTTGACCCTACTGCATTAAATGGTGGTTATAACAAACGAAATATGGCTTCTAAACTTATAGCATTAAATAATTGTTATTCTAACATTGACAACTGGATTCAACTTTATGACGATTATATGAACCAATGGAACTATATGAAGATTCCAGATGTATATGCAGGTAAAACTGCTTTTGATGCTAATGAACTTTATATTATTAAAAAGTATTGGAATAGAAATAGAACAAAATATAATGGCTATCAAAATAATGGGGCAAGACTTTCCGCTGAAGGTATATTGAGCTGGGACCCTGCTTCTGCAGCACTTTATACAAGTGCTATACCAGGAACAACCGCCCAAGTAAGTAGTTTATATATTGAAGGTTTAATCAGCACACAAATTAACCCTTATGTTTCATTAGCCACACAAAATACTTATGATGGTTATACTACTGTTCAGTATAATCACTTTGCTTGGTATACTGGTACAAATGATGTTACTTATTCATTGAATCAACATACATTCTCAGCTTTTGAAGTCAATGGTTTGTATGATTTCGCTAATGTTTACAATAACCCACGAAAATATGAAAAGAACTTATTGACTCATTACAATATGGCTTGGAATGTTTCTTTTGACAGAGATATAGTTTGGTATGACCGAATTCCTTATTTCCCACAAAGACAAACTGACGATACTTACTACTATTATACTTACAATACAACATTATCAGAACCAAACAAAATCAATAGTAATAATTTTAACACATTGACAAATGCTTTTGCGTTCACATTACCAATAACATTTACTGCTGAAAATAATAAATTTGGTTATACAACACCTATCATTGGTGAAAATGAAGCAACCAATGATTACATTACTATTGGTCAGTATTTCTCTCCAGCTGAAATTAGAAATAACATTGAAAAGTCTATTCATAAAGACAATAAAGGTTATAAGTACTTCACAACAACCAGTGTTTCATCTAATGAAAACTTTGGTGGTTTGCTGGTAGTAGATAGTTCAGGCCGAAATGTTATGTTTATGGATAACGAAACAAATATGCCTATCACTGGTAATTCTGTTGCTTTCAAAGCAGTAGGATTGACAAACATAAATAAAGTTAGAGATAACAAATTGGTATTGAGTGTTTAATGTCTTGGTCAGGTCATAAAGAATGTATATTTAATGCTTTTAAGTATTCGCTTGGTATGGGCGAACTCAAAGGTCTTGATTACGGCAAGTTAAAAATTAACATTACTGATGTGAACTTCTATGATACTAATTTTAGAAGAATGAAAGGACTTAAAGATGAAAGAACAACTACTGATAAGAATTTAGACTATAATAAAATTAGACTTGGTGATTTGAAAGGGGCATACAAGTGGAATGTTTACGATAATAGTGGAAAACTGATTGCTGAAAAAGGACTAAGTACACATATCGTTACAACCAAACTAATTTTACAAAATGTTATTAGCGATTCATTCAATAAAGATACTGGATATACTTCCGAAGCATCTTATGAACAAATGATGAACATTCCTGCTTCAGCTAAAATTTTTTCTTACGATAATAACAATTCCTGGGTAACAGGAGATTTGGATTGGTCTATAACAGCACCATCAAATACTGCTACAATGGAATACTTCAAGAATGAATATAACTTTAAGACTGACTATAATAAAACAGAATACCAGTCTTATGGATTGGATGTAAACAAACTTGAAGAGAGTGTAGTTAGATTGTCTGCTGATTCATTTATTATGGATGACCGATACATTGGAACTAATACTGTTGCTATGGACTATGGTGCTGCCGGTGTATTATTAACTTATGAAGATGAAGAAAGAGGTCTTACTGGAAAGAACGAACTACCAGTAGCATTTTATGATTTTGGTAAAACATTACATTCAAATTATAACTTCTTA
Source organism: Methanobrevibacter sp. (assembly GCA_017646885.1). The sequence goes on from JAGCLR010000337.1 coordinate 22,806, forward strand.
CAAATTGACTGGCACGAAGACGGAATTATAAAGGCGGAATAATGTCAAGCACAGTAAATACAAACATTACAGCATATCCGTGGTTATGTTCAACAATGCCCAAAACAAATGACTGGGATTGTTATTCGTCAGCTGGTAACATTGTAACAGAAGACGAAGGCCATCAAGCTGAAGCATACACAACCGAAGCCTATGGTACATTCGGTCTTCAGGTAGTTTATTATAAAGTATCTGAGAATTTGGAGAGAGATAAAATTTTGGGTGAAGACCAATTACAGGTAGTCCAAAGAGCTTTCAATATAGTAATGTATACTGAACAACTACCTCCAAATGTTCGCACATACCAATTACAAGGTATTTGGGGTGAAGATGTTATAACCTGTTTCGTGGGAGTAACGGCATTCAAATACTGGAGCACTTATGGTGGAAAGGACAGAAACACACCAAAAGTTTATGACGATTTTGTGCCAAGAATTGGGGATGTTGTGTATTTGCCACAGAATGAAACATTTTACGAAATTAGAGATGTCAAATACTATCAGGAAGCATTTGGATTGCAGTCCCATACTTATACATTGACATTGAGAGTTTATAAGGACACGAAACTAACAATAGATTTCCGAAATGAAACTATCAGTGACAAGTCCGACCCGATTTACAATGTTGCTACAAGTGATTTCCCTGAACAATACCAGATAAATGACCCATTGAAAAAGAATGATTTGTTGGAGGACGAAAATCTAGTTAAATCTGACAATGTAAATTATATGGACGTCATTTACCACAAAGAAGACGAAGGCCGACCTAGAATAGACCCGTTTGACGGTTGGTAAACAAAAATTTACACCTTTTGTAAATATAATTTTACATAAATCTTCAGTTCGCTCATTGACAAAATGGGCGAATTTTTCTATATTATGTAAAAACGAGAGATACAACTATGAAAATGACTAAACGGTTTGAAAAGAAGCTCAAAGCTCTAGCGGACAAAATGGGTTTAGACACCAATTTTGACTGGGATTTGGGTTGGTTTGATTTCCTGTCAAAGGATTTAATCAAGCTCGGCTGTGTTCGTTTTTATGGTTATGGAATGAACACCAAGCGGCAGTTACAGATTTATGTAGCAACTGCATACACGAAAATTTGTTATTACGAAAATGGCTCAAAATGGAATGGTTATGGCTGGGCAGCTACACAAAATGCGTTACATATTTGGGACCCGGCAACACCAGGACATATTAAAACTGCCGAAGAAGGAACAACTCACGAAACACTAATTTTCAATGACGAAAACGAACCAACTGAAGAAATAATTTTAGGATTTCTTGAAGCTAGTTTTACTCATTGTATGAGAGCCAGGTTTTTGGAAAAAGAAAAAGAAAGACTTAAATCTATGCGGGAGGATTTCTAATGAATTTTGCTGGAGAAAAATTGAACAAATTCAGGTCAGAAGTAGACATTTTTATGTTGCTTGATTATTTGAAAGAAAAGCTCGGTTGGAATTGGGTAAGGTCCGACCTGAAATGTTCGGATTTTGAATTTCAAATTTCCACAAATGATAAGTGGACATTTAAAGAAGATTTCTGTTCAGTATACATGCCGAAACACGAAAATAAATTTTATTTTTGTTTGATTATGAAGGATTTCGGATATGTGAAACAAAAAGTAGATGTTTGCGAATTTCTTGAAACTACTGATGAACTAATTGAATGGTTGCGTGGTCAGCATCAACTGATTAAGCAAATTTACATTAGAGAACGGGAAAAGAAAATGAGAGAGGATTTCTAATGACAAATGAATTATTGAAAGAAGCAATTTATGCTGTTGCGTTGAGAGATATGCTCAACAAGTATCCGTATGGTTGTTTTGCGCAGTTGTATTACAATTACATTAGGAGCTTAGAGCCGAAGTGTGATAAAACTTTTCTTTTCTATCATTTATGTGTTGAAACGGCTAGAACAAAAGGCGAAAAATGGACTAGAATTATTGGTGCTACATATCCTGACCTCAGAGAAACATATACTAGGATTGTTGAATATATCCCTTTTCCAGAAGACTTTATCCAGAGCAGATGGAATGAAGATGAAACTATTGAACATTTTAAGAAATTAGACATTTCTCATTGTATAAATGGAAAGTATTTTTGTCCACTTCATGTGATAGATTATACTGGTGAAGAGTTTTGCGACATTCTAAGGAAAATGCCTGAGTATAGTCAAGTTGACTTCAAAAAGGAATTGGAACAAATTAAACTTGACAGAATTAAAGAGGATTTCTAATGAACCACTATTATGAACATTTTAATAAAATAGCAAAAGATTATGGGCTTGAATTATACAGCTATTATATATGTACTTTGCCTGGAATACATCCGTCAGATTGTATTATGAAATATGACGGACAGAAACATAGGATTTATTGTGCTGATCATTTGGGTTTGGGTTTGGGTTACATTTGTTGTTTTGGATTGGAAGAACTTAGACCAAAACTAGCGAGAAAACGAATTGAGAAATTGGTTGAACAGTACAAGCAGCTGAACATACAAAAGAAACTGAACAAAATGAAGGAAGATTTCTAATGGCATTTATTGAAGTAAACATTTTAGATAAAGTAATTTCTGCTTTTGAAAAACGCGGGTGTGAACTTGATGATAGTAAAATGACTGTCAATACAATTAACAGTGGTAATTTTGATATGACCTATCTTAAGTATCATTGTTTTAACATTACTATCTATTCTAGCAGTGGCGAAGCCAACCAGTGGGTTTGTTATATTGCTATTGGAAATCCTGTAGCTGACGAAGGTAGGGGACTGGAATGGCGAACGGAATATGACGATAAGTACGAAGAAATTGTTGATAATTTAATGTTGGAAATGAAACGAATGGAACAAGAAAACAAACTGAACGCAATTAGCAAGGATTTCTAATGACTAATAAAGAATTTTTTGAGATACGTGATAAGTACCATTTGCGTTTAACTGGACATCAGATATGGATTGGCTATCTTTATCATATCGCAAATTTAGATGCTATCACAATGGACGATTATAGAATTATTTACTTTAATCAGAGTAAAAGCGATCCGAGCAAAGAAGTATTTGAAAAATTTGTACAGAAATATGTTCTGATAATTAAAGAGAACGAAGTTTTTGAACGAATTAACAAAATGAAAGGAGACTTTGATGACATTTGAAGAATTTGAAATTAAATTTGCGGAACTTGTAGCCAAATATGGTTTCGTAAAGGACACTTGGCATTATGGCTGGAAACCAGATAAGGACTATTATGTGAACCGAACAGAATTACCTGGTAAGCCAGACGCATTTGTCAGTTATGGATATAGCCCAAAGAGCAAGAAGAAGTTGTATGTGGATTTCAATTCTGTGCTATACTATATCGCACCAACTGGTATGGATTCTTTCACTTCTAAGGACCACTGTTTGGCTTTTAAAGATTGCGACCAATTCAAGTGGGATAATTTTGAACGCTGGCTCAACTGTCAAAGTGAGACAATTTCAACTGCTCGCAGATTGAGTAAAGAAAAGAAAGAAAAAAAGAAACTCAAGGAACTCAAAAAGGATTTCTAATGAATTATCAGGAATTTTATGACAAAATGGGTGAATTTGCCGACCTGATGGGTTTGGGTATTAGACATACAAAAGAAGATGTGTTTGTCTATGTTAATTTGTTCCCATTGGAAATTGAATTTGGCAAGTATCCAGGTCGCCCGGAATATAAGCGCCTTTGGGAATTTGTTAGTGTTCGTTTCACTCAGACGAATTTCCACGAAATCGGTTATGTGGATAGAAACCTGGAATGGCATTTTAAGGAATTTAATGACAATGTAATTCCTGAACGAATACTTGACGAAATTAAGAACAACTACGCAGATGTTCTTGTTGCTATTAAGTCAATTCCACTACAAAAGAAACTTGAAAGCATAAAGAAGGATTTTAAATGAATTTAATAAACGAAGAACAGAACTGGTACACCTTTGCTTGTAAATTAAATTCATATCTGATTGACAAAGGGTATAAAATGGAATACTCTAATAATTGTCGGCAGTATTGTTTGGGTAATGTACCTCATTTTATGATAAACTATGATGAACAGTTCATACATTTTACTCAAGATTTGTATTCAATGTGGTATAGAATGCGATTTGATGATAATCTGAGTAATGGAGATTATGCTCCTGATTTTGATTTACTTGCTCGTTTTGCAGACGAAATGTTAATTGAATATAAGCAAAGAATATATGTGAACAAACTAATAAGGATTCAAAATGACTTTTGAAGAATTTATGTTAGAAATCGGAAAAGAATGGCCGACACCTTTGTTGGTTTTTGTTCTGTTAATTGGACTCAGTATGTTTCTGTTACGAATGAAAACCAAAATGACTGAGTTTAAAGACGCTGACGGAAAGAAAATACAGGAACAACTGAGAGAACTATTAGATAAATATGGCAACAATGATTTTGTTTGTTTTGCTGGGTTCACACCTTGGATAACTATTGGGCAACAGTTTGTTGTTAGAATTGAACCACAGGGGTATGCGTTTTTAACTGAGTATTTGTTTAGACCGCGTTTCAAATATGCTCTAGTGTATCATTACAGAAACAGGGGTCAGGGACAGAAAATCGGTGTTTATACAGACCTGGAAAAATTGGTAAACGATTATGTAATAGTCAAGAAGGATTTTCAGGTAAAAGAAAAGTTACAGAAAATGGACGAAGATTTCTAGTCTTGTAAACATTATTTTACATTATTATGCGGTTTGTCTATTGACAAACTGCGTTTTTATTGCTATATTATAGTATAGAGAAAAAGAGAGGTAACAAATGAACAGTTATGTAGAAGTTTGGGAATCTAAAGAAGATTACGAATACTCCCGAAATTACAATGGTGTCGGTGACCTGCCGAAGGAACCAAAGTTTGTTTTTGCGTATGACAATTTCACGTGGATGGAAAAGTACATTTCTAACCACCCGAAATTTTGGGAGATTTGGGAATTGTTCCAGATGGCAGCTGATGGTTGCCGAGTGGTTGAGAATGAAAGTTGGAAGGGTCCGCATCCTGACCACCATAATTTGAAATTTATGGAAAAGGATTTTTGGAAGCTCACAGAAATTCCGATTGGTAGTGATTTTATCGGTGTGTGCTACATTAACAAGTAGGATTTATGACTAAAGAAGAATTTTTAGACACAGTTGCCAAATTTGGTTTGGCTCATAATGAATATGACGATTTCATTGAAGTCAAAATCAAAAGTCGCTATGGCAAAAGTATTACACTAATGGAATACTGTAAGAAGACATTTCATTCTAATTATGCCTGGTGTTGCGAACAAGAAGGTGAAGTTACCATCTATTTTCCGCAAAGAGTTCTCAGTGTGGATGGTTATCTTGTGGAGATTGACCAGGGCGACGCTATGAAGAATGACCAGCACAAACGATTTAGCAAACAAACTAAATTGGAACGAACTCTTACAGAAGTAATAGACCAGCTCAAATCCTGGCGTCAGGAAATTAAACTAACAGAAGTGGAGTGGGATTTTTAATGTTTGAAAGACTAGAAAAATTTTTACAGGACAAATTTAGAAATTCACCTAACAAGATGGATTTTGACGAAATGAATGCTGTCATCGCAAAATTTGGATTGACTGAGCAGAAGTTTCTGTCTGGCAAACTGTATTATCTGTATAATCATGAAGTGGTTTATTGTCCTGAAGACCATAGAATCGGTAGAGCATACTCACTGTATCCTGATGGCATTATTGACTTTGAAGACGAATACACCAGGACAGATAAGCTAGAAAAGTTCTTAATGAAGAAAACAAAAGAAATTAAGGACATTCATGCTGATTTGCGAATGATTTTAATGAAGGAAGATTTTGACTAATGTTGAGCCTTGACGAATTTGTTGCGTTGTGTAAGCAGTATTGTCCTGAATGGGAACATTATGAAGATTGGGATGATGGTGAATACTGGATCAGTTTCAATCGTCTCAGCGATTATGCTATTTGTATGTACCAGTATGAACAAAATAAAATCTTTATGCCACAAGCAATAATTTACGAAAATGGCGAATGTGTTGCTGCTACTGAAGATGGTATTCAACCAACAACTTGGGAAGAACATATTATAATAAATGCTGAAGACACAGACGCAAAGGACAGAGTTATTAAGTGTCTAATCAAACTACATCAGGACTACAAACAAATTCAACAGGACCTTAAACTAACGAAAATTAAAGAGGATTTCTAATGGAAGAACTGATGAAGTCATTTGGTTTATTTGCTGACGAAGATGGTTATTGGTTTGTCACAAAAGAAGATCATGTGAGAGGCAATTTTCTTGTGATTACATATCCTGACCGAATTATTGCCCACAAAACAATAAAAGTAATTCAAAACAAAATCTATTATAGTGATTTGTATGAAATTATTGGATATGAAGCAGCAAAAGCAACTGTCGCTCGTTTGTTGCGAGAAACAAAAGAAAAGTTAACTGAAATGCGTTTGGAAAAGATACAGAGGGATTTCTAATGAGTCACAGAATTACTTGGGAAGAATATAAAGAACTGATGGCGAAATACAATTTGGAGCCGAATTCTTACAATGCTGCATTTATGCCAAATGGTGAACCAAAGCAACATTCAATTCCGTTTTTCCAAAAGTATGGAAAGCACCAAGGACATCGCTGTGCCGTTTTTAGTGAGTATTTCGGTGTGAAAATTCGTAGAGATATGGAATACTGGTATACTTGGTTAATAACAAAAGAAGAGGTGGAAGTCGCACTAAATGAAATGTTTAAATTTTTGAAGGACGAACAAATTAAAGAAAGAATGAATAGTGTAAGGAGTGATTTCGTATGATAGACAGTATTAGATATGTTGGGTTATTTATTGGCCTGATAACATTCTTTTCAATTTGCCGTAGATTTTATCTTGATTGGCGAACTGATAAGTGGCGAGAACTAACTGGCTTCAGTTGGGATGAAACTTATGAAACACTTGAAAATGTTTTGCTTGCTTTTGAAAATACAGAATTTTCAAGTCACATTACTAATGGTGATGTTGAGTGCGGACATTTCTTTATTGAAGTAGACCACATTAAATTTAAGATTTCCCTCGGCAAACATCCTATCAAGAGCTGGAAAGATTACAGAAAGTATAAGAAAGAAAGTAATACGTTCTACTATCTTAAAACCGTGGGAACTTTAAACTCTAAATCAAAAATTATTGCCCGCTATGAAACATTGGAAGATTTTATTTCGGAATTTCCGACAATATCTTCTCTCTATGTAAAACAGGGTAAGACAGAAAACAGAATAGACAAACTAATGGAGGACTTCTAATGACTAAAAATGAAATTCTAAATCACATTCACAACCACCCGAAGATGCATCATTTGCTGGCTAGCATTTACCAGCACGAAGATTATACTTGGGCAAAAGAAAGTGGACTAAATGCGTCTGCGTGTTTGTACATTGACAATAGCGAACACAACGGCGACCTGGTTGTAACAACCGGTGCAGGAGACAGAAGTCCTGAAAGTGATTTCTTGAAAACTCACAATAAGTATTACCATCCAAACGAACTTACTCCTGAAAAGATTGACCAGATCATTGCTGAAGACATTCCTGAGTTGTACAAATTAACAATGAAGGATGTTACAGATTATCTTGAAGGCAACAAGATAAAATCTTTGAATGAGGATTTTGAATGATTGAAGCATTTGTATTTGGAATGGGGTTTATGTTATTCGTATTATTTGTTGTGGCAATTTTTGTTGTAATTTTTGCTGCCGCAGTATGGTTTTCAGACATTGCAAAGGAAAAACCAAAATTTGAACCATACATAACTGAAGACGAACAGAATTTATTTGTGTCCCGATTTAAATCTTTTTCTTTTGACGAAATGCCACAGTTTATGTATGGACTTAGAAATATACCACCTAGAAGCATTCAAATGCAGTTTTCGCATCAGTCCAGGTGTTATATAGAAGTAACAAAAGACCTAAACAAAAAATGTTTTAAGTATGAAGTCAAATACAAGAAAACTGTGATTAAGACATTTTACGATTGGAGTGATGTAGGTGATTACTGTTGGAATTTAAACATCAGTTATAGAGATAACCCTGAATTGGTTATAAAGAAATTGAAAACAGAAAAACGAGAAGCTTTAGCAGCAGGAGATTTTGAATGAGGAAATTTAAAAATTTAGATGGTAGTGTATTCCAGGACGAAATTGGTACACTAACTTCAAATGCGTTTGAAGTATTAAATCATACACTTAGTAAAGAATATGGCAGGCTCAAATTATTCAGTGAAGCCGTTAATTTGGTCAGTAAAAATTTTGAAATCATAGAAGATAACAGAAGAAAGAGTCATTACAGTTATAAGCGTGAATGGGTAATTGAGCATTTTAATGAAGTAACAAAAATGTACTATGAACTGCTAGAATGGCGAAAGAAAATAGATTACAAAAATAAACTTAAAAATATAAAGAACGATTTTTAGCAGTTTTGTAAACATTATTTTACACAATTTTACAATAAATCCATTGACAGAAATGATGGATTTTTCTATATTATACTTGTAAAAGAAAAAGAGGTTAAATTATGAGCAATAAGACACGAATTTCCGAACTTGAAAAAGAAATCAAGAAGAACCAGGAACTCTATTACAACAATAAGCCGGTCATTTCCGATATGGAATTTGATGCCTTGGTGGACGAACTGTCTAAACTTGACCCGGAAAATCCGCTGCTCACAACTGTGGTTGGTTCTGACCACACAGAAGGTTTCAAGAAAGTTACCCACAACATTGTTATGGGTTCTCAGTCAAAAGCAAATACAGAACCAGAAATGAACTCCTGGATCCGCACTATTGACAATTCTATGGTGCTTGGCTCCTTCAAGATGGATGGAAATTCTGTTTGCTTGACTTATAAGAATGGTAAATTGGTGCGAGCAGCGTCCCGTGGTGATGGTTACACTGGTGATGACATTACGGAAAATGTGAAGAAGATGAATTTCGTCCCGCAGAAGTTGGTGGATAATTTCACTGGTGATGTCCGTGGCGAAGTTTTGCTCTCTCGCAAAAATAAGAAGAAGTATTTCCCTGAATTTAAGAACTGCCGTAATGGTGCTAGTGGTGTTATGAAGCACCTGGATGGCGCTGGTTGTGAACATTTGGACGTTGTTTGCTATGACGCTCAATACTATTCCAAGACTGAAGAATTTGGAACGCAACAGAACCTCGTTTCTTTCCTTGAACGCAACGGATTTAAGGCTGCGGAATACCGCTTTTTCAAGAATCTTACTGGTAAGACCGCTATGGACTACCTTAAAGAAGTCTTTGACGATTTTGATAATCTTGAATATGACATTGACGGCATTGTTTGGAAGCAGAACTCCATAGATATGAACGATATGCGAACAAACGAACGTCCGAAGACCAACATCGCCCTCAAGCCTGCTAAGGTTTTCAAAGAAACGATTTTGGAAAACATTGAATGGCAGGTCCGCAACGGCACACTCACTCCTGTTGCTATCCTCAAGCCGGTAGAACTTCAGGGAGCAACTATTAGCCGAGCATCTCTCTGTAACATCGCTTGTTTGGAACAGATGGGAATTGAAATCGGACACAAGGTAATGATTTGCCGCTGTGGTATGATTATTCCGAAGATTATCAAGGACATTAACACTGGCAAGTATGCCGAAGGTTACGAACTTTAATTCAGGAGAACAAAAATGTTTAATTCTGTAAAAGATTGGAAGGACTATATCAAACAAACTCTTAAGTCCACGAAGGCAACTACGGCTCCTTCACAGGCCTGTATCTATCGTGTTCACCAGGGAAAATTTCAACCAGTAGGAAACACTCACACAAATGGTCCTGGTGGTTTGGGAACTGTGATTTGGAAAAATGGGATTGCGAACAACCCACAGCATGAACTGAGCAAAAATCCTAAGCTGAAGTTCATTTCGTTCTACCTGGGTTATAATGATGATGCTATTGACAAATGTGTTATAGTTTATCTACATTTTGCTTATGACCCAACGCAGATTTACGATGTCGGTATGGAACTGACTTATGATGTTAGTGATAAATTCACCGGCTATGCTTCTAATCAGGAAATTCAAAATCGTTTATTCAATGTATTTTAGGAGGAATTATGAATTGGTCAGATTGGCTTGACGATTTGTGGGATGAATTTTTAAAAATGCAACCTGGTGATACAGAACTGCCCACAATGAAAAACATTTATCTAACACAAGAAGTTTATAATAACCCACAGGACGATGACCTGGGTGGATTTTTGAACGATATGTATAATAATGGTGTAAGCACAAAAGTAGCTGCTGAAGCCATGTTAAATTTTGAGATTTAATTATGGGTATTTTTAAACAACTATACAAAACATTTGTAACTGACCCACAGAAAAAGCGGGAACTGTTAGATTGGTTGTGTGAACACGATACTCCTGAGTATCATAAGAATCCACTCCCGGTCGGCTACGAAACTAACAGACTGTGGTATGAACAAATGGTATCCGTTGAAAGTTTGGAAAAACAGAAGCAACAGATGGAAACGTATCATAAATTCTATTACAAGCCGCAGTTGAATACACTGAATGATAAACAAGATTATATGAAACGCAGATTGGAAAAGCTCCAGGAGGATTTCTAATGTACAAACTAACATTTCCAGGTAGACCTTCAATGACTTTTAATTCATTAGACGATGCCGCAGAATTTATGTGTGGTGTAATTTATGGATTTAAAAGTTGTATTGACAAAAATGGAGATGACCATTCAGTTACATTATGCCAACTGATTGTAAAGAAACTAGAAAACAACAAAAGAATAGCACAACTTAAAGAGGACTTCAAATGAAAGCAATTTACGCCGGTTCATTCAACCCACTTCACGCTGGACACATTGACATTCTTAAAAGAGCCATTAAGCTCTTTGGTGATGTTACTTTGGTATTAGCAGTTAACCCTGGAAAGACTTATATTTCGGCAGAAAGGCGAAAGGAAACTTATGAATGGCTTTTCAAAGAAATCGGAATGAATGTAAAGATTGAAATTCTCTCTGCATATAAGTTTCTCGCAGATTATTGCTCTGAAAATGGTGTAACTCACATTGTAAAAGGTCTCAGGAACGGAACTGACCTTGATAGTGAAATGGCACAGGAATGGTACACGAAGGGACTTAACCCAAATGTAGAAACTGTGTATTTCACCACAGATAACACACATCGTTTTCTTTCTTCAACCAGTATCAAGGCTTTCGCCAAAATGGATAAAGCAGGTTTCATTAACTATATGATGAAAGTAAATAAAATTGAAGGAGCAAAGGACACAGTTGTAAAAACATATCTTGATTGGGTATGGAGGAATGTTCAATGAATGAATTAAATGATTTTGTAAAAAATCTAAGAGCGGATTTTGATAAATGCCGTAAGAATATGGAAAGTATGGAAAAGGGACTTCAGTTCGTGGAATCATATTTTACGGACAAGAATTTTCCTGGATGGACGTGGAGAATTTACACACGTGGAACTTACCAAAACAAACCATCTTTTGAAATTGATGGCAATTCAAGTATGCACATTTCAGAGTATGCGACAATTAGTTTGAAATATAATTGTTGTAATAAAACTGCCCCTGTATTTGTCATTCAAACCTTGAAACCAAAAATGAATGCTTGGAATTTGGAATGGTCAGATAAGCAATTATACAGAAATGAAATGGACCCTATTTTAAAAACATTTGAAGGAATGAAGTTCAAAAATCCTGACCCGATCATTCCGCAAATTGCGAACATTCTTATTGACATTAAAAAATTGGAAGATGTCCACAAGGGAATACTTCAATTTAAATCACTACTCAAACAAATTCAACTTAAAAAGGACTTCTAATGGCACACGAAAAAATCTTTAAAACTGTGGAAGAAGCCCAGGAGTTTATACAACCCTGGATTGACAAGGTTTCAGCCGATTTGGGCTGTGGTGTTGAACCATACAGTTACAATGACGGCTATTACATGTCTGGTGGACAGAATGTTGGCGACTGGTTTTATGGAGCGAATCTAAAGTATCTCGGCTATAATTTGGGAACTGTAATGATGCAGTACAAGTATGGTTATGATAGGGACACTAAAGAATCGTGGAAATATGACCCGTATGTTCAGTTATCATTACAAACAAAGGTAACTTTTGAAATGAAGTCCATATTCACTAAAACAAATATGCGACACGATGTAAACATTAAACTGAATGTTAGCCGACAGATGTCTACATCAGATAAAGATTACAAGAAATTCATTGACTGGGCAAAGCTCATTATGAAACAACTAAAGACTGCGGAAGCAAAAAAACGAAAATTCCAGGCCGATGTTGACTTTGAATAAGGAGCAACTATGACTAACAAAGAGAAAAAAGCAAGGTTAGAACAAATTAACGAAAAGTTCCATACTCTTTTGGAACCGTATGCGGATCAACTTAGGAATACTGGACTTATCGTAGAATGGTTCCCAGACGAAGACTACCCAGATTGTTCTTCATTTTCTTGCTGTCTAACCAAAAACGATATGGACGAAGGAAATGAGTTAATCAGTGTTTGTGTAAATGCTCCTGAAATGGATTGGGAACATCCCGAAAAATATGATTTGGATAAATACACACCTATAATTTATTTCAACATTCAAAATAAAATTCGTGAAATCAAAGATACTTCAATTACAAAAACGGGTATCAAGATTAAAACAAAATATGAATTTAAGGGCAGTAAAGAATACGGAGAAAAGGATTTTAAAACTGTACTTGAATGGGCGAAATATGTTGTACAGAAAGTAAAGGACCTTAAGCAGCAAGAAAAGATTAACAAAATGCAGGCGGATTTCTAATGGCATCTGTTTTCAAAACAAAAGTAGCAATGCTGGACATTATCAAAAAGTTTGCTGATGAACTTAGGCTCATCGGGTTTGAGGTTAATGAACCTCGTTTAAATAACGATGAAGGTCGGCATTCGTTCTACATAGATAATGAATTTGTTGGTGATGTCTACTTTCATTATCAAAAAGAAAACAGAGGTATGCGCCGCATTGTTGCCAGGTTTAGTTACTCAGTTAAAATTTATCATAACATCATATACAACGCAGATAGGGTTGAAGAAGAATATGCCCTTAAATTGCGTGATAGTGAAGCACGATATGTAACTGAAGATACAGTTGACATTTTGTATGACATTAAGAATATGTTAAAAGATGTTTACAGAAACTATAAGAAAGCTCAAAATAAAATAAAAGAATTGAAAATGAACGGTGATTTTTCCTAATAGAGGTTGACAAATACATAGATTATTACTATATTATAGACCGCTATGAAAAAAATAATTATATTAACAATTCTATTATTCTCGCTCGGGTTTTCTAGTAAAACTGAGAGCACTTTCGCCGACCTTTATTACATTTCTAAGGGTTCGGAAATCATCAAATCTGTAAACAAGAACATTACAGAAAAAGAAGCATTTCAGATTAGTACTGTTGCGTATGAAGAATCTGAAAAATACGATATAGATTTTCATTTTACATTGGGGATAATCACGACTGAAAGTCGCTTCAATGTAAATGCGAAATCTTATTGTGGAGCAGTCGGACTGATGCAACTAATGCCGAGAACTGCCAAATATATCGCTGAGAAATACGATATAGATTATAAGAACTTGTATGATATAGAATCAAACATTCAGATTGGTGTTGCGTATCTGTATCATTTGAAAAACAAGTTTGGCAGTTACGAATTAACGGCAGCTGGTTACAATGGTGGCAGTGGTGGTGCTAAAAAGTATCACGAATATATGATTGGTAAACGCAAAGCGGACGAAATCCATAATCAAACTTTAAATTATGTTCCGAAAGTAATGGGCTACGTTTATGACTACCGAAAAATCACAAAAATCTAAAAAATATGTTGTTACAAAAATGGTGAGAAAAGTATCTGATGGTTATTCACCAATGATAGAAAAACAACTGTGCCGTTGCGATACATTAGAAGAATGTGCTGAGTTTATCGTGAACAATGACGAATACTGGTATAATTGTAGGTATGGAAAAGAACTGTTAAATTTAAAATTAGCAGATCGTATTATAAAGTTCAAAGCATTGAAATCTGATTTTTAGTAAACAAAATTTTACATACTTATCCACAAAAACCATTGACAAGGTCGGTGGTTTTTTCTATATTAAACTTGAACAATTAACAAAGAGGTACAAACTATGTCAACTTTTCTGTTCGTTATGCTCATTCTATTGGCAGTCTTCACTGTATATACGATTATTGCAGCAATGTTATCTGACGAAAAGGACGCAGCTACTAAATTCGTTGGTGGCATTATCCGACTTGTGTTGGTAATCGTGGCCTGCGTATTTGGTGGAGCTTGGGCAACTGTGATTGGCATCATTTATGGTGCTGTTGGTAACGGACTTGGTTTTCTGTATCATGCTGCAAAGAAGAACGAAATCAAATGTATGGTTTGTTTGGTGTTTATGATTTTGTTCATTGTGGCACTCGCAAACAACTAATAACAAATTAACAAAGAGAGGTAAAAAAATGGCATACTCACACGATGATCAGATGGAATTTCTTTACGAATTTGCGAAGAATTACCAGCACTACGTTCCTGATTCAAAGGACAATATGAGGGCTAGTGATTGTTTGAAGAAGCCCAACACTCTCCGAGCTGCTCAGGCTCAGTTGAAGTTGATTCGTGACCGTTCCAAGTTCTATCGCAGGCTGAAGGCATTTCTCCAGCATGGCATTAAGATTTACTCATTTGAGGGAACTCAGTGGGAAGAATTGGAATGTGACGAATTGCGTCAGTGGCTCAAGTTGGCGGTAGACGTCTATGCGGGTTCTAGTGCGCAGTCTGTTAAGGACCAAGAAATCACGAAGCTCGCCGGTGCGATTACGATGTAAATTTAAGGAAACAAATGCTCAATTTAAAAGAATACATTGACGGCATTAAGCCGTTATTGAATGTCCCTGCGGACTATACGCCAAACTGCTATTATGGCAGTTCTTACGAAGTAAGAGTTAGGTTCCAGGTACAAATGGCACAACTCCCTAATTCGTTTGACTTCGCACGTACTGTTATCCACCCGGACAGTTTTCTCATAGATTGTTCATTCACATTAACCGAACATGAAACGGACCCTAGCCACGTTTCCTGCCAAATACTGTATTGGTTTTTGCGTGATTATCTGATTGATTCTCAGTATCAGTTCCGAGATTTAATGGACCGAATGTATGAAAACAAATTTTTACCAGATAATCAAAAGAAATTCCTGGATAGAAATATGTTTATTCAACAGAAGTCCGAAGTTTTCCCATTGACAGAGATTGTAACTAAATTTAAACAATATCTGGAGATTTTGAGAAAGCAGTATTACGGAATTTTACATATTGTTGAAGACCCAACTTATAAGCAGTATTACAAAGAAATTACGGACTTGGAAAATAAAATTGACGAAATCAACAGACAGAAACGAGAACTGGTTGAAAAAATGACTAAACAAATCCAAAAGGACATTAAAATCTATAAAGAATTTGAAATGTAAAATTCTTTTTACAATTATTTTCTAAATCGTCATTGACAAGGTGGCGATTTTTTTCTATATTTAACTTGTAAATTAAAAAAGAGGTATCTTTATGAACGCAATTAAAACTCTCGCCAAACTTCATAATTGGAATGTTCCGACTGTTTGCCCGATTTGTGGTGGTGAATTGGAACTGTCCGAAAATCATTGTCAGCTCAAATGTGTAAACGATTTCTGTCAGAGTAAGACTGCCGGTCGCATTAACAAATGGACTGGAATTTTGGATGTGAAGGAATTTGGTTTGAGAACGATTAATCTGCTCATTGACAACGGCATTGTTGATTCAATTTCGTCCCTCTACAAAATGGACCTGAACAAGATTGCGAAAATTGAAGGAATGGGCAAGCGCTCGGCAGAGAAAATGAAGAAGGAATTGGATGCCCACAAGGAAATGACATTGGCGAAGTTTATCGCTGGCTACAACATTGAAGGTGTTGGTGAGAAGGTCATTGAGAACATTATCAGTTCCAAGAAGTTCAAGAATTTTGATGATTTCTTCGCTTATTCTAAATCTCCGACCCGCTTTACTTGCGACGGTGTGGGTGATGTGATTAGCACCAAGTTGGCGGAAGGTTTGAAGGCCCTGAAGAGTGATATGGA
>JAGCLR010000338.1 GCA_017646885.1 Methanobrevibacter sp.
ATGATCTGCAAGGAAGCATGCCCAGGAGGGGCAATAAGTGGCAAAAACTGGACTTATAAGCTAAAAAGAAACGATTTTTACGATGATAAAAAATGCGAAAAGTATGCATTGGTAGTTTCCGAAGAGAACTTAGGAAAACCGGATACCGTATGCGGAAAGTGCATTTACGCCTGCCCACACACTCAAAAGTATATCAAAAAAGAGTAATTTTTAAAGTAATAATTTTAAAAGTTTTTACACGCAAATCTCTTAAAAAAATAACTATTTCTATAATTCTTGAGTCCTTTAAAAAAAGTTTATTTTATAATTTTATAGCATAAGTTAAAATGCTTGCTTTAGGTGAAATCTCTAATTTTCTAATGAACTTTTCCATATGGATAGTTTCCAATTCATCCCCTTCATCCAAAGTGGTTACAAATCCCATTTTAGACCAAAACTGGAAAGCTCCTTTATAGGTATGATGTGTATGCAAATAAATGTTGCTAAAATCACTTTCCTTTGCAAACTTTTCAGCTACAGAGAACATTTTAGTGGCAAGGCCACATCTTCTGTACTTTCTGTCTACAAAAAGTCTCCAGATGCTTGATGTGTTTTCCTTGGAATATAAATGTCTGAACTGTTCAAAGTCCTTATCATAAGCCCTTAAGCCAATGGTTGCTATAATCTCACCATTTTCACTGTAAGCTACAAAAAAAGCATTTCTCTTAGGATTAACATAATACTCTTCCATATTCACAATATCTTGATGCCATTTTGGAACATAACCATAACCGAACTCAAGTTTGATCATGCTGAATAAGAATTCCTGAACCTTTTTTATTTCCTTAGGATCATTGCTTAACTCTACAATCTTAACATCCATAATATCACACCAAGACGAGTATTATTTTTTCTAAGAAAAAAGGAATTTAGTAATACTTTTTAATAAATTTTGATTACTATTTAATATGAAGTTAAAAATAATATTTAAAATTATTTATTACTTAATTTGGTTAAATTGCACTAAAAGTAATACTCGGGAAATTATTGAAAAAATATGAAAAAAAGAAAAATTGGAGGAGATGAAAAATTACTAAAAAAGATGTTATGAAAAGAGGTTGATTGTTAATTTAAAGAAACTCTTTTTAGCCAATAAAATTACTTGAGGTTTTCAGTAAACAATACTTATAAGGGAACATCTTTTTTAGTAAAATAAATATAAGAAACAACTATTCCAATAAGGAAAGTAACTAAAATTACACCATAAGGAATAATCAGACTTACGCCATAATCTGCTATCTCACCAGAGGAAATCAAGTAAGGGCATGCCCAAGGGACATATGGAGCCCAGCTTTGACCATTAACCAATAAGCTCACTAAAGTTAAACTTGCACCTCCAACCATTGCAGGAACCATATTTGTAATGAATAATGAAATGAATACAAATGGGGAAAATGTCAGGAACAATAGGATATTTGCAAACAGTAATTCAGCAAAGCTATTTATGAATAGCTGCAATGTAAATCCGCTAAGTCCTGCTACAAAACCAAATGCAAGAGTGGATATGCTTGTTACTACGGTTAATATCAAGATCCAAATTAGGAACATGACATATTTGGAAATCAAGAATTTCCCTCTGGATATTGGAACAGTCAACATAGTTTTTAATGTATGTTCATTGTATTCCCTTCCAAAAAGGTAGGAAATGATTATTGAGAACAAAAGAATTGCAAACAATGCAGACATATACATATTAACTGTGGAAAACAATGCATCAAAACTTTGTGTTTCATCAAAAGCAAATGTTGCTATAAACATTAAAACTGATGGCAAGGCAGCCATAAGTATGCTCAATAAGAATATCTTGGATCTTTTTAGCTTTAGAAATTCCATTTTTATAAAAGTAAGCATCTAATCACCTATATAAAAAAATAATAATATAATTCATTAAGTATTGGAAATTATTCTTGTAAAGAATTCTTCCAAGTTCTCTTCACACAAATTCACTTTTCTTACTTTGATTCCAGAACTTACAAACAAGCTATTGAACTCATCCCTTAAATCCAAATTGGAAAGCAAATGAATGGTACCGCCAATAAGCATTCCATCACTGTTTTTATTAGAATCCAAATCATCAATGTATTCGCTTAAATTCCTTCTAAAGCAGTAATCTACATTTTCCTTCATTCCTGTTTTATTCAAGAGTTCAACTGCCAAATCAATGTCTGAAACTTCAAATTCAACGAATTTGTTTAATCTATTGTGAAGCTCTTCTCGACTTATCTCATCTATTAACACACCATTGTCCATGAATCCTATTACATCAGCAATGTTTTCTATTTCACTTAGGATATGGCTTGAAATCAAGATAGTTACACCATATTCACAAGACAACTTTTTAAGCAAGTCTCTGATTTCCTTAATTCCAAATGGGTCAAGACCATTTATAGGCTCATCAAGAATCAGCAATTCCGGATTATGCATAATGGCAGC
>JAGCLR010000339.1 GCA_017646885.1 Methanobrevibacter sp.
ACTTTTCCTTCAATTGAATCCAACTTTTCCAAAAGAACTTCGAAATCATCGAAACGGTCCTTTGCCAAAAAGCTTGAGATATTGTTTTGCTCTTCAACAAAGTCGTTTTCTTCAAGGGAGAATGACCTGATTCCTATTTGAATCAATTCCTTAGGATTCAAATCGTGAACTCTTCTCATAATTGTTGCATGAGAATCCTTTTCTCCAATATAAGTGTCGATGATGTCTCTATGAGCATCTAAATGGATGACGGTAATATCAGACAAGTCATTGCTTTCCTCCTTACCGCACAATGCCTTGACAGATCCGATGCTTACACTATGCTCTCCACCAATGAGGATTGGCTTAATGTTGGAAGCAATCAATTCACCTACAGCATCTTCAAGAGAATCACAGGTTTTACCGCAGTTTCCATGAACGACATTCAAGTCTCCACAGTCATAGAATTCCCCATCCAAAAGCTTTTCAAAGGTTGAATTATACTGTTCAAAGCCAAATGATGCTTCTCTTATGATAGTTGGACCATACCTTGAACCATGATGATAAGAACAAGTGCTGTCAAAGGGAACTCCAATGATTCCCCATTTTTTAGACTTTACAAAAAGAGCAGAATCCTTATATTGACTATCATTATCTGATTCATATAGATCAATTGATTCTGCTGAAAAAGCAAATTTTCCTGGTTCAAAAGTATTAAAAAGCATTATATCACTATTTCATTTGTTTAATTTTAAATTAATTGCATATTCAATTAATTATTTGATTAATTAATCAATATCAGTTAATCAAGTAATTAATTAAAAATAGAAATGAATAAAAAATAAAAAAAGTTGATTTGATTTTAGATTTGATTTGATTTGAAAAAAGATTGAAAACGGATTTTTGATAAAATCCGCAAAAAGTGTAAAAAAACTAAAAAATTATACTTTTTTAGTTCTCATGATTTTCATATTGCCTAAAGCAATGATATATTCTACACCTAAATCAGTACCTACAGCACCTCTGATTTCATCTTCGAATTCAGCAGGTATAGGTAATTCAAAGGTTTCGAAAGTTTCTAAGTCCATGATTTGAACTTGGTCACCCATAACAGCTAAGATTTGACCGATTCTTTTGTCAAGAATAGGTACTTCTACTTTAGTGTCTACAGGTTTTACTAAACTTCTTTTTTGACCATCAAAAATACCAACAGCTTCTAATCTTGCTTTTGCAGCTCCATGTTTACCAGGAGATGAAGTGGTTAAGCTAGTTACTTTAGAAGCTTCTCCGTCTAATACAATATATTTTCCGACTTTTACGGTTTTAAGTTCTACAACTTTGGTTGACATTAAAATAACCTCACAATAATAATTAAAAATAAATTTAATTGAAATTTATTTATTTAATTTTCATTTTTTTGAAATTAAATACGATTAACCTAATAAAATATAGATTAATAATATATTAATTTAAAATTATATATAAACTTTCGTATGAAAAATAATCCAAACGAGAATATCAGGAATAATATTTAATAAATTAATATATTATAAAAGATAAATATTATTTAAGATAAAAAATTTTTTTAATCAAAAAAGAAAAAATAATTGAAAATAATTTATTAAGAAATTCTTAAAATAAAGTGGTATAATGAGGATAGCTATTGTTTCAGGTTCAAGTGAAGGCCCAACAGAATTGAATGCTTTTGATAATGCTTTATATGAAGCAGAAATTGGTGATGTGAACTTAATTAAGGTTTCAAGCATGCTTGAGGCAAATACTAAAGTTGAAAAATTGCCTAAATTGAAAGCAGGAGCTATGGTGAACTGTGTTTTATCAAGCTTAACTTCAGATAACGAAGGTGATGAACTTATTGCTTGCATTGCAGTGGCTATTGGTGAAGAATTAGGATGTGTCGTTGAGGCAAACGGAACCAATCAAAATCCAGAAGACATAAAGAACGAAGCAATAGAAATGGTAAAGTACATGATGGATAAGCGCAATGTGAAAATCAAGGAATTGATTGTGGAGGAAGCGCATCATACCGTGAAAGAAATAGGATCTGCAATAGCTGCAGTCATTTACATTACAGAGGATATTTTAGAATAAACATCATAATTACTGAACTTATTAGAATAATGATAAAATTTAAAACAAGAGAAACAATAATTGAGGGGATAGAATGAATCAAGAGGATATAGATATTTGCAGAAACATTGCAACCACAGTTTTTGAAAAAGTGGAAAATCTCCTTGAAGGGCAAGTGGGAAATCCAAAAGCTGGAGAATTTGTTAAAATAGGTGCAGACGGCACCCCTACATCCTATATAGATATCATAGCAGAAGATGAGGTAATCAAACTCCTTAAGGATGCAGATTTTGAGTCTTATTTGATTAGTGAGGAAATAGGTGAACTTAAGTTAGGAAAAGGAAAGCAGGAAGCAATCAATCTTAGTGAAGAATTGCTTAATAACGTTCCAAAAACTAAAAAGGAAAAAGAAGAACAAGATAAGCCAAGATTCATATTCCTAATCGATCCCCTTGATGGAACAAGCAATGCAATCAAGAACATTCCAGCTTATGGTATGTCAATTGCAGTGGCAAATGTGCCAGAAGGAAGAGAAGCAACCTTAAATGACGTTCAACTTGGATTTGTAAAGAATTATGCTAATGGAAACTTCTATGAAGCCATTAAAGGAAATGGGGCAAAAAGAAATGGAGAGCCAATGACTCCAAGCAGTGAAACTGACTTGACAAAAATAAGCCTTGGAGGATTTACTAAAAGTAAAACATTATCCGTATCCAAATTAGTGGACACTGCAAGAAGGATGAGAGTATTAGGTTCTGTAGTATTGGAACTTGCTTATGTTGCAAGCGGAAAATACGATGCATTTCTTGATTTAAGAGGAAGTAGAATTATCGACATTGCTGCTTCAAAGCTTATCGTAGAGGAAGCTGGAGCTATTGTTACCGATAAGTACGGTGAAAAGTTAGACAGCAGATTAAGCATCTACGAAAAGGCAGTGGTTGTAAGTGCAGGAAATCCTGACTTGCATAATCAAATTATCAAAATCATAAATAACGATGAATTGGATATGATTCAAAGCGTTGCAATCGTAAGTAGGGTTGATGAGTATAAATCCGTATTGTTCTCTCTTAAAATCTTTGAAACCTTGCTTAAGAAGAATATGGAAACTGTCATTGAATCCTCACTTGCAGAAAAGCTTGAGGAAATCAAAGAAGATCCAGAGCTCCATAAGATCATTGCAAAAACAATGAATGAAACTCCTGAAATTGCAAAGCATATTGAAAGCTTGAACTTCAACTACAACTTCAGGGATTATGCAAAGGAATTGAATGAACTTAGAACAGATATGGCAATCATTCTTGGAGGAGATGGAACACTTCTTAGAACCCAAAACCAATTGACCAAGGAGATTCCGATTTTTGGAATCAATATGGGTACTGTAGGGTTCTTGACAGAAATTGAAGTTGAAAACACATTCGAGGCCCTTGATGCAATTTTAGATGGTGAGTGGTCTAAAGAGAAAAGAACACAAATCATCATTTCCCACGAAAACCAGACTTTCCGTGCATTGAATGAAGTTGTAATCATGACTGCAAGACCTGCTAAAATGCTTCATTATGAAATCTCAGTAGACGGAGAAGTTGTAGAGGAATTAAGGGCAGATGGATTGATCATTTCCACCCCAAGTGGTTCAACCGCTTATTCAATGTCTGCAGGTGGACCTATTGTAGACCCTAAAGTAGGAGCTTTCATTATAGTGCCAATTTGTCCATACAAACTTGGAGTAAGGCCATTTGTTGTATCTGATGGAAGTGAAATCAGAATCAAGCTCCTTAAAAGAGGTAAGAAGGCAATCTTCGTAATGGATGGGCAAGTTCAGAAAGAAGTGAACTATATGGAAGAGCTCGTTATCAAGAAATCCGAAAAAGACGTTTACTTCATGAGAATCAATAAGAAATACTTCTACAAGAAAGTTAAGGATAAACTTAATGAAGGAGGATTAGACAGCATCAATAGAGTATTATAAATGCTCAAACTAATCTAATCCATTTTATTTATTTTTTAAACCCCATTCTATTTTTATTTTTATGTAAAATTATACAATAGTTAATAGAATTATATAATACAATTATTTAAAGAAGTGAAACAATGAATGTTTTTTTAGTTGATTTGACACATGGAGGAGTAAAGATATCCTCAGAACTTGCCAAATCAGGAACATATGAAAATGTATTTGCCTATGACTTATACAATACATTGAAAAGGGAAGATGAAGACCTTTTAATCACT
>JAGCLR010000340.1 GCA_017646885.1 Methanobrevibacter sp.
AGTCGCCCAGTATGGTTTATGGTGTACCTTAACAAATTCGTCCCTGGAATCTGCTTCTACAATTACACAAGAATCATACCCCAATTCTTCTGTTAGAAAAACTTCAACAATAGAATGTGGTTCTTCTAATGAAATTAAATTAGGGTTAGAATCAACACCAATTTCCCATTCTTGACAAGGTAAATTGTATTTCGCAGCTAGTTCTTTTACTTGATTAAGGTAAATCATTGAAATCTTTATCCAAACTTTTAATTCGTTCTCTTTGTATATTTTCTTTAATTTGTTTGATTTTGGTTTCCAAGCGTTCTCATAAATCTTCTTCTTTAATGTGATTAAGAATTTCACTAAAATTAGATAACCACAGAATACTTCTGTTAATCTTTTTTGTAAAATGAATGCTGCCAAACGCAACATCTTTGAAGGTTAAAATAAATCCATTATAACCACCGGTGCGACCTATACCATATTCGCTTATAATTCTATCAAAATCAGTATATTTCATACAAAGTCTTCCTTAATGTCTTCTAGTTTGTTTTCCATTTGAGTTTTCTTAAATAGTTCAATGAATTGCTCAAGTTTCAAAGTGAAAGCTACAACATTATCATAAGCATCAATAGCACTGAAAAATACAGTGCAACTTTTCATATCATTATTCAACCAATAATTTGCTACATTATTTTGTCTATAAAAGATACTTCCGTTATCGCAAACAAAGCCATATTCACTACAAATTTCTTTCATTTTTTCAATAGTCAAAGCCAAGTTCATTGGAAATCCTCTTCTAAGTTTTTGAGTTTATGCTTCATTTTAAATACTTTTTCTTTTTGCCTAAGTTCATTTACATAGAAATCATAATCTTCTTTTGTAAGATTAAGTGCTATTTGTTTTGGCACAACTATTCTGGCGTGAGGAGAATCTTCTGTAAAAGCAAATTGTGTTTCGCACCAACCAGCACTTATCTTGTTCATAATTTCGTCCACCCACAAAACATATTCGTGTGGTGTGTACTTTAGCCAGGAACTAACATTCAAATCTCGCCAAGTCTTTCTTGCCATTTCATAGTTTTCTACTTCCATTAGAAATCCTCGCCCATTTTCTGTAATCGTTTTCTTTCTTTGAAATACTTATTGTATGTGGAACACCACTGGTCAAATAATTCTCGGCTGGCTAATTTATCGTTTTCGTACATATCCAAATAATACCCACCACCGTGCATCTGGTGGTATAAGTAGTATCTCTCACAAAGTTCTAAAATCGTTTTTCCAGATACAACAGCGTCAATACAATTTCTGCTATCAGTAAAAATCTTTAGGCTATACATTAAAAGTCTTCCTCTATTTTTTTGAGTTTATCTTGCTCTTGTTTGTATCTTAAAATTTCTCTGTAATTCCTACCGTTCTCTCTTAATTCTTCAATCGTAAATTCTTTTGCAGGAATACCAGCCGTAACAGCGTGAAGTTCTCTAGTTTTCAAATCGGAAGTCCAATATGCTAATGAACCTTCATCATACCAACTGAAGATGAGTTCATCTGAATCCATTGAGTTATTAGTTTCTATCCAAAATTGTTTATATTCCTCAAAAGTCATTTTCAATGTCCATAAGTTTAAGCTGTTCTTTAATCTCTTTTATTTCTCGCTCAATCTCAATTTGTTTTTCTTCTGACATCGGGTCAAGTCTAGCACCTGTCATATAATCTCTAGCTTCCAATCTGAGTTTGAGTGTTTCCAATCGTATCTGTAAAAGCTGTGCTAAAAAACTATCCATTAGAAATCCTGTTCAATACTATGTTTTTTAAGTTGTTCTTTAATTTGTTTTAATTCTTTCTCAAGTTCTATTTGTTTTTCTGCTGGTAATTTGTTATCACCTTTTTGTTTAGCGGACTGGGTAAGCACATATTCAATATGTCTGATTCTATCTTCATAAAGCCATTTGATAAAATCGTAATTATCCATACCTAGACTTGTATCTGATTCAAACATTAGAAATCCTCTTGTATTTTATCCAATCTTCGTTTTTGTTCATAGAACTTTCTATTTAATGCTGCATTAGAATGTAGCAAATTTCGTGCTTCTTCTGCAGTCATATCTTTCCAGGCCTTTGTATGTTTAGTCCAAACATATTCTTTACTTTGTTCATTATACTTGAATGTTGAAGGAACTAAATCCATAGAAGCTAAAATTTGTTCGTGTGAATAACCATCAGTACCATTTGGAAAGAAAATTTTAATATGTTCACTATATGTCATTAGAAATCCTTTTCCATTTTAATCAGTTTCAATTTCATTTCAATTTCTTTTTTGCGCAGTTCCATTTCTTGATAATATGGTTTTTCCATTTCTGCCTTTTTTAAGCAGGACATGTTCATCTCAATGAAGAACAGTTCTTCTTCAAGTTCATCTTCAAGAGTTTGTGGTTGTTCAACCCAAGTTATTTTTAGTCCTTCCATTAGAAATCCTCATTTTTCTTAATTAGTTTAAGTTCAAGTTTCCAATGTTTAATTTCTGCCTCAATAGAGGCAATTTCGGAAGTTGTCAATTTATCATTTTCATATACTGGATTTTTACTGCGGTCTAATTTTAGTCGCAAAGCTCTTATTTTATTTTCAATTAAACCAAGTACAAATTCAGTATATTCATCTTCCATATAATAAAAATAAAAAAAGACCACATATTTTACAATATGCGGTCATAATAAAGTGTTTAAGTTAGAACTTATAACTTATAATTCATATATCATTTTTGATAATTTCTCGGCAATTTCAGGTATATCGTAATTATGTTCTGCAACATCTAATGCAATGTCTATTAGATTATCATCAGATATACCATAACCATATTTCTTTAATATATAAGCTAAAAACATTGTTGCTGTTCTTTTATTCGCATTTGAGAAAGCATGGTTTTTATCTAAACCACGAAAGATTGAACATATTTGTTCTAATAGATCTTCATAATAATAGTAACTTGAAAACGCGGATTGTAATAAATTTTCTTTAACCCACCATTCAGATTCATTTATAGATTTATTATATTCTATAATGTCTTGTATATCTTGTTTAGTTAATTCTAAATCCATTATTTATCCTTTAGAATTTCAATTACTTTTTTATGTTCTTTTTCTGCTTCTAATAAACCTTCTTTCATTGAAACATTTTTATTAGTTTCTTTAGGATAAAAATTATACTTATTTTCTTTTACAACATTATATCCATGTTGTTCAAGTATTTCTTTAGCTTCTTCTATTAACATTTTTTCATTCATAATTTATTTATAATAATAAAAAACTTGCTATAAGTCAATAGCAAGTTTTAATTTAAGTTTAAGTTAGAACTTAAAATTCGCTCTTGAACATATAGAGCATAAAGACACCAGGAATTTCATCTGGAACTTGTTCAATATGTTGCCAAGTATAGATAGTAACTTCGCGGGCCTGGTTCAAATAATTTCTGTTAAATTCATTCGCACCACCAACGAGTTTCAATGTTTCAGCAAACTGTTCCTGCAACTTCTTCATATCGTTCTGGTATTCAACGATTTGTTCAGTTATCGTAGGGTTCTTATTTGCGTCCAACTTGATTTCGCCCTGTTCATCACGATCTGCGTACTTGACTACCAATTCATTTGCCTTCTGTTTGTATTCAGCAAACTTTGGGTCTGTATCTGGGTTATACATTCCCGCAGCAATGTCCTGATAGACCTTTTCAAGTGACTTAATGGTCTTCAATGCTGCGTATGTCAATTCAGCATCAATTCCATTCCCACTAATGTACTTGTTCAAAATTTCAAAGTACTGCTTGATTTCCAACTGTGTAAGTTGAACCTTCTTTTCTACAATGTTGTTCTTATGCATTTTATTTTTCCTTCTTTGTGTATGTTATATCCAAAATTCCGCTACAAGGAGTAAATGTAGCTTCACCAAAATAAACTTTACCATTCATATAGTACATATCGCATCTGACAAACTTAAATTGTTTTGCGATTTTCTCCACATAAGGTATCATTTGTTTTAGAATTTCTTTTTGTTTACTATTTAGATTAGTTAAGTCGCAATCACCGCCGATAAACCAATCGTTCTGATTACCTTCTTTATCTACAAATGCGATATACTCTTCAAAGTTCTTTCCGCATTTTCTAGTTAAACCAACACCTTCTATCTCGCCATTCTCGCACCAAAAGCTCCAATCCAAAGGCTTGTAAACCATAACTGGTTGAATAATATAACCTGGCTTTATCCACTTATACTGCATTTCCAAACCTGAAATGTAAGCATAGTTTGTTTGTAACCAGTTATTCATATTATCCAAAACCATTTTATGACTGGTTTGGCCTGGGTGATACAACAAATTCCACCCACTACCGTGATTACACTTGATTATGTAAGTCCATTCCTTTGGTCTGGTGTCAAGGGCAAACAAATCTTTTTCGTCAAATTGTTCACCAAAAGTCATAAATTCGTATGGCAAACAAATTTCTTTTAAACCAAGCTTTTTTAATTCGTCATAAACACGACATTTATCACTCCAACGAGTTTTCAAGTTAATGTAAGCAACATCTGGGTGTTCTATATCTTCTAGTTTGTAATGACAAATTCTATCTACGATGTTCTGTGGGTTGTCTGGGTTAATGTTTGGGTGTGCTTTCTTTATCCACTGACGAGCGAATGCTCCCTTGTCAGGAGCATATCGGCAATCATCATATTCACTTTTTATTTCGCCACGAAGCCACTTTTCTTTGTATTCGTTTATCATATTCCCATTAACTTCTTTGTTTCAAGCATAGTAAAATCAGGAATGTTATATCCACCGAAATACTTATTTGCTCTCACATCACTGGCATACCACTGGTGGTCTACTGCCGCACTACCTCTGTTAATCTTCTTGTCCCAGTCATTTTCGGACTTAATATGGTAGTGATACAAACGCAAACAAGCATTATAATCAACGTCACCATAAGTAGTTTCACTGATGCCTTCACCATTTACCAAAGACAATCTCTTTGCGTGTTCAACTGTATCAGCATAAACACTAGGGTCAAAGCTCTCCTTATATATGACAGGAACATGACCGCATTCTTCACCGACCTTTACAGTGAAATCATAAGTATATGCTGGGTCATAAAGGACGATAGCCTTGCCCTGAGAAGAAGTATCTGTTCTGCGATAGTAGTTAGAGTCAATGTAACTTGATTCATCTCTACCTTTCATAAGTTCGGAAGAACTCATAAGGATTTGTGGAACTAGAACGCAACCAGGAACTCCCATATCGGTCTGCTTCTTCATTTGTTTAACAAGATAATCTTCCATTGGTTCGTAATACTTATTCTTGTACTGTGGGTCCTTAGATTCTACCATCTTCCAGTAGTCCAAATAATACCACAAGTATTCGTCATCGTCAATGAAAGCAACCAAGTCGCCCTTATTAAATCCATACTTATTTTCTGTTAGGATGTTACTGAACAATCTCCATTGGTCAGGCCAACCTTCAATCTTTTCGTATGTGTGCTGTGGTTTGTCTTTAAACCAAGTACTAGCATCAAATTCAGATTCATTGTCAATCAAATGGATAGTATATCCGAGCTGGTCATAATAACGCAACCAGGTTAATGTATCACCCCAATTATATGCTTTTGTCAAACAGACTACATGCTTTTTCATTATAGTTCCTTTTTTAATTTTTCGTCAAATCGTTTTCTTAATTCTACACCTACTAAATTAGCAAATGCAGTGAATTTTGTCAATCCATTGGAATGAACTTCTGTATCATTTGTAGCTTGAGTAAATATATCTTCTAAAGTTCTGTTTAGAAATTTACACTGACTTTGAATTATATCTTCAAACTCAGTATCTAAGTCCATTTTCTCACAAATGTAATCAAGAACATCAGACCAACGATAGCCTGAATGTTCTTTTAAGAAGTTTAATGCGTAATCGCAAACTTCGCCTTTGAATTTAGTCATCTGTTCCTTTGAACTGGTCATATAATTCTTCCAATGCGTTGAAAAGTTCGTCATTCGTTACATTGTTCAATTCCAACTGGTCAATGTAACTCTTCGCCATATTCATAATGTTAAATCTTTCAGTCTCAATCGTCAATTCAACATTTTCACCGACAGGTGGTTCATCATTGAAAGTATTGACTGGATATGCTGGGAACAATCCATCCAATTCCTTCACCAAATCGTAAATTTGTTTGGTTTCGTCCTGTTTGTCAAATGGAATATGTAAATCTACGACGTGACCTTTAACTCTAGTCTTATCTACATTCGGATAATTGAAAACTTGGAACTTCATTGACTGATTATTGTTGTGCCAGGTGTATTCTTCTGTATCAGTATCTAAAATAAGATAACCGCGTTCCTGGTTTCTGTCAATTCGTGTAATTTGATACGGCGAACCCACATAAGTAATGGTCTTGCCGTCTACTGTTTCACGATTACTTCTTGTGTGATAATGTCCTGTGAATGTATGGTCTATTTTGTTCAAAACCTGACTCATTGTCAAGCCGTTTTCAGACATTCTACCACCCATATCAAAGCCACATATATCCAAATGAGCGAAAGCAAACTTATAATTCTTCAAAACAATCTGGTCAAAGTCAGTATAGTCAATTATCCAAGGCAACATCAAAGTAGATTTGCCACCGAACTCAATTTCAGTAGGTGTTTCGTAAACTGTTACATTTGGCAACAGGTCCAAACACTTAAGGCTATTGACTTCTGTGGTGGTTGTGTGGAACATATCGTGATTACCAACAATGACGTGAACATTGAAGTCTTTGAAGGTATCTTTGAACAAGTTAATCACAACATTTTCTGTTTGAACATTGACAGTCTGTCTAGTATCAAACACGTCCCCACAAACCACAATCGTATCTATGCCCTTTTCCTTCAATTCAGGAACAAATTGACATTTGAAAAATCGTAGCTGTGATTCCTGGAAAACCAAATCTGACTTTTTAACACCAAAATGTAAATCTGCTATTATTGCTATTTTCATATAAACAAATATAATAAAATAATTTCAACCAATTACAAATTTTCTAATTTATTGACCTTCAAATCACTGAACAAAGATTTCTTCGTAATAGTGATTAGTTCGTTATAAGGCAAGGTCATTTCATTTAATTTATGTGAAATAACATAAATACCCAAGTTCTTGTCATTCTCAGTAACAATGTTGTACAAAGTAGACATAAACTTTTCTAAACCATCATTATCCACATACGCATCTAACAGTTCGTCTATCATTAAAAATGAACAAGACCAGTTACTGATAATCTTACTGATGTCAAAGAATGACAACAAAATTGCCATATCTATACGACTTCTTTCACCACCAGAGAATTGGTTGTACTGTTGTTCAAATCGGCCTGTCTTAATGGTTTCGTTCATAAAGGAGTCAAATTCCAAAGTCACAGGTAATTCAAATTTCTGTAAGTAATGGTTGATTTTACCATTCAAAATTGGAAGTAATTTTTTGAAAAAATACATTCTCAATCCTTCGTCACCGAGAACATCAATTAGTTTGTTGTCAATTTCTATTTTGTGTGTAATTTCGCTGATGTTCTTTTGGAGAATTTCAACCTTTTCGTTCAATTCGTCAATCAACTTCTGCTGCTCGTCAAGAGTTAATTCGCACTTCTTGTTCTTGATTTCTTCAATCTTCTTTTTCAAATCTTCAATGGATTTTTCGTAAACACCCTTGTTAAAGATTTGTTCCTTAACTCGGTCTGTTATTTCGTCTATAATCTTTTGGTTTTCCAATGCTGCGTTCTTTTTAGCATTGTATTCAGTTTCCAATTTCTTTAGATTTGGGATAGTGTCCTCGTCAAGAACTTTTAGGTCAGCTTTTAGTTTATCCAAATGTTCCTTTGCGTGACCTTCATCTAGCGTACTTCCGCAGATAGGGCACTCTGTGGCGTTCCCGATAGTTTTCAATGTTTTGGTTATCGTAGCCCTTTCGTGTTCAGCAACACCCAAGGACTTCGCAAGACTGGCGAACTCTGCATCGCTTGGGACTTCAAATTTTCCTTTGAGCGATTCTATTTTATCTTCACCGAGTTTAATGTTCTTTACATTGTTCTTAATTTTTGTATCAAATTTAGAAATTTCATCTGACAATTTATCCAGTTCTTTTTTCTTGTTATCTTCAAACTGGTCAATGTAATTTCTAATCTTTTCAATGTTCGCCTGGTTGTCAGCAATTCGTCCATTGTAACCATCCAGTTCTGTTATCTTTAAACGCTGTTCGGACTTGTCAAGAGTGTTGCGTTTCTTGACTTCCTTACCCATTTCACTCAAAATGTCAATGTTGAAAATTGATTCAATCAAAGCTCGTTTATCACCAATGCTCATAGAGAGAAATGGTTTGTTGTTCGTAACAGCAATGCCGACAATGTTTTTGAACAAGCGCTCGTTAATACCAAGCAACTTGTCAATTTCGCCCTGGTTCAATTTCTTTGAGGACAAAGCGTCAATGGACTGACCATTCTTTTTAAGTTCAAAAAGTGTTGGTTTCAATCCACGCATAATTTCGTATTCGTCATTACCGATTTGGAATGTCATATAGACTTCCAAATTTTTGTCATTATACTTATTTACCAACTGGTTCATTTTAATGTTGCGGAATGGCTTTCCGAACAAACAAAAATTGATGGCATCAAGGATAGTAGATTTTCCACTACCATTCTGTGCCTTAATCAAATTCAAACCAGAATGAAAATCCAGTTCTGTAAAATTGTTTCCGGTAACTTAATATATTCTTAAACTTAATGGTTTTAAAATCAACAAACATTTATGTTCCTTTCTCGTTTATTCCAAATATAATAAAAATCCATCAGGTGGATGGATTTTATTTATTTTCTTAAACTTGGACTAAAAATCGCTTTCAATTTTCGCCAGTTTATTCTTGTTCTCAATTATCTTGTTTAGTTTATCACAAATAACCTTCATTTTCTTGTGTGGAGCATTTCTGTGTTTCAACAAGTATTCAAAAAATTCTTCGTCAACTTGTGAAACAGCAAGTCTTTCATCTACTTCAAAACTTAATGTTGGTTCGTGTCTATTACAATGATAAACCTGTACATACAATTTATCAAATTTATAGTTTGGTCTATAATTGAACTGTAAGATAAATCTAAAGTTTCTACTATTATCCTTTCTAGGGAGAAAAGTACCAATAGTCCAACCTGGTTGATTTATGCAGTTTTTCAAATCACCATAGTAACAAGCACACTCATAAAATCTTACGAAATTGTCTTTGTACTTTTCCCACAATTTGTTTAGTGGTTCAGGTAAGCACTTAATTTCGTGTGGTGCTTCTTTAGCAGTATAATTGTAGAAATGTTTAGATTTTTTCATTAGAAATTACTGTTGATAATCTTCTTATAGTCCAAATAGTTCTTAATGACGAAGCCCAAGTTCTTCATATTGCTTAATGTTTCTGTAATGAAATTCAAGAAATACTTTTGCTGGTTGATTTCTCTCATTAACTTACAATACTCAGGATTTGCGTTAATTTGGGAGTCAATTTCCTTTGCGTTGCCCCAACTATAACTATCGTCAAACTTATAGAATTTTACAAGGTGCCCGGTACTTTTCGGCTGCCTTAATTTCCATATCCTTTACGATATAAGTTTGGTTCGCATAGAGCTTCTGCCATTCCGAAATAAAGGTCGGAAGTAGATTATTCTTGTCAATAATCTCGCTCATCTTATCTGGCATTTTGAGTTCTTCAGTTGCTTTATCTTGAAGTACTTTGAATTCTTCTACTGTCATTTGTTAAATCCTTTTTCGTTTATTTTACCAATATAGCAAATTATTTATTGCTGTTCAACATACAAACAAAAATTTAATTTATTTTGGAACTTATTGCAGTTTAAATAAAATAACTTTCTTTACAACAAATTAAATAATTTCTATATTTGGATTGTAAAATATAAAGTCTCTGGTTACAGGAACGAACAGCAACCCAATGCGAGTATCGGCATGTCCAGAGCCATCGTAGGTGAAGTGTGCCTACATTGAAGATGTAATCACTAACGATAAGCTCAAAAGTAGCATTTTGAGATATAGCCCGTCATTTGGCATAACTAAATGTAGCTGGAATACAGGATGACCGTTCCATAAGTTAGTTAGTAAGTCCCACAAGGTCTGATAGAATGATTGTCAACTGCATCAATTCTGTAAAAGACTCTTAAGTTCCAAGTTATGGGCTAAGAGTCTTTCCTGAAATCTAAGTCACTGCAAACAATCCATTAAAAATTAACCTTCGTTAGAAGGTGTTTCCGAAGGAAACAAATTAAAACAATACTTCACTCAAAATTCATAAATACCATATAGAATAAGGAGAACCTTATGGATTTGAATGAAGCTCAAAAGATTCTTAATAAAGCTGGATACTTATTAGAAGATAAGTATATGGATGATATGGATAGAGAACTAGACCAAACAATTACATTGTCTAATATATTAGATGCCATTAAAAAACAAGGCTATAAAAAATGTGGAATTAAAAGGGATGTAATTTATGTTTGGCCTGTAGAAGATAATGAAAGATACTGTGTCGGAATTGAACCAAATAAGTATATTTCTATACACAGACCTTATGATTTCTTATGTTTTATTCTTGATAGAGAAGAACGAACATATAAAATGGAATGGGGTTATTCTATAACCAAAGATGATGAATATAGTTATAGTCCTTGTATTAGTCCAGTTAATGTTTTTGATGGTCCTGCAAAAGACATTCTTAAACCTGGAGAAAAGAAACTTACAAAATTAACCCAACCAGGTTTATTTAAACGCATATTTGGTAAGAAGAAAGTACAAGAAAGTTACAAAAACGAAATACCAGATGATGTTATGGAACTTG
Source organism: Methanobrevibacter sp. (assembly GCA_017646885.1). The sequence continues at coordinate 10,870 of JAGCLR010000340.1, forward strand.
CCGAAGAAGTTTTAAATCATTCTTGTTATGATTTGGATTGGGATGTTTACACATTAGCTGAAATGGGTGAAGATTGGTTGAAAGACTATCTTCAAGAATTGAACGATAAAGAAATGCGTATAGCTTGTATGTAAGGAGTTATAAAATGGAATTAAAAGAAGCTAAAAATTATTTAAATTCTAAAGGTTATATTCTTGAAGATACAGAAACTCAAGATGACGAATATAGAGAATTACACAGAAAGTTTGATGATGCGGTTAGAGAAACCAAACCAAATGCTGATTCTATATTAAGAAAGACTACAAAGTTATATCATCAGCATAAGGATTTGGAAGATAAAGTACGCCAGGCTTATGATTTCAACATTAAATCTTTATTCTATGGTGTACAGAAAGAATTACAGAAGTATTATAAGAAAGTAGATTTAAAAGCTACTGATTATGACGATGAAAAGAAGAGTCAGTTAGTTAGATACTATTTTAAATATAATAAGAATTCCTATATGTTGGAAGTAATGTATTACGATGAAGATGGTGTTATTGTAATACAGATTATGGATGAAGATGAAGTAGGAATTGAAAGGGACGATTTTAGTATTACTACAGTTGATAAAGCAATTAAGCATATTGTAGACTTTACTAATTATAATGTTGTATAGTAGGTGTTTATACATAAATTAACAAAAACGGTACAATAAAATGTACCGTTCTTTCATTGAGGTGAGATTATGATATATTTCTTTAGAATACCACCTGGAATGGGTGAAGATTATGAGTTTGATGGCGAACACGCAAATTGTTGTGCGGTCTGTAAGTATAATTGTAATACCTATGTTGAAACAAACGAATGTGGAGTTTATTATGACCCACCATTAGATTGCGATAGCAAGGACGATTGTGAAAATTGGTATGAAACCTTTATCAAACAGTATAAGAAATGTGATAGTCGCTGGGATTTAAGAAACCAGTGCTAATAAATATAGTATGCGTAAATTAAGAAGATTACCAAAACCAAGAGTTATTAGAAAACCTGTTAATAGGACTGATGAAAATCCTAGACTTGGTCCGATAGAAAGTGATTTTGAAGCAGAGTATCAAGCGTTCATTCAAGATTTAAGAAATAAGAAGGAAAAGAATGAAGAGGTTACCGAGACCGAGACTACACAGGATATACAACCCGATAGACAATAGACCTGTCAATTCGGCAGAATATAACCCGTGGATGCTTGAAAAAGCAAATGAAACTTATACTTATTATTCCGGTCTGTCAGGTTTGAGTAGCACCGATTTAGGAGGGCTTTGTCAAGATGGTTTGGAGTATAATAATTTTCGTTTGGGTTGTGGCGGTAGTGCTATTCCTGGCTCGGGCCAAGGTTATGACCAGTATATAAACAGCGATTTGTATAAGTTACAGAACCCAGATTTTAAAACCGATTGGGATGCTAATCATTCAATTTATCCAAGTGGTCGCCCATTATTAGTTAAGCGTATATTACAGAACTATTTACTTTATCCGACTTACAATGTTGGAACATTTAGTGGTTTGAATGGTGGTCAGTATGTTCCATCAGCTCATATTCCATTTATACCATCTGCTAATTTCTTTGCTACAATTTCGTCTTGTTATTGGGAAGAAATTATAGAAGCCGCTTATAATTCATTTAAAGATTCTTTGGAAGGACAAGAAGGTCAAAGTGCTATTAGTGGTAAATATGATGAAGATAGTTACGAAAGAAAACTTGTTGTAGACCAGATTCGTTCAAATCCAGGTGACGCAGCAAAAACAGAAAAGAAAGTTGAAAATAACGAAACAGTAGTGTATAGCGAAACCTTAGAAGAGTTTGAAAAAGAATACCAAGCCTTCATAGAAATGCTAAAAGCACAAAAGGCTCAAAAGTCATAAATACTATAAAATTGTAAAACAGTTAATTTAGAGGTGATATAATGATGAAAGGATTCCCTAGAAGAAGTTATTATGGTAAGAGCCACGTTGCCCCAACTAGAGGTGGTAATGGTGCTTCAGCTCCTGCTACAAAGAAACAAATAAATTCATTTGAGCAGGAATACCAGAAATTTATTGCTGAGTTGAAGGCAAAGAAAGCTGCTGAAGAAGCAAAGAAGGAAGAAACTCCAGTTCTCACAGAAGAACCAAAGGTAGAAGCTGAAGTTATTCCTGAAACTGTAACAACAGTAGCTGAAGATGCTCCAGTTCTCAATGAAGAAACTCAGCCAAAGAAAACAAAGAAGAAAAAGGCAGAACCAGTAGTAGAACCAACTATTGATGGTTTGGACTAAGTTGTTTTTCATTTGTTTATCCTTTTACAGTGCTCATTTCGGTGGGCACTGTTTTTATAAATAAACCATTGAGGTGATTTTATGAAAAAATATAGTGTATTGATGTATAATTTCAATGATTACGAAATTATGCGAGAACCAAAAGAAGTTGACCCTGAATGTGAATACATTTATGTGACCGACAATCCAAAATACCAGAACGAAACTAAAGTTTGGAAGGTCATTGTAGATAAAGATTTGGAAGGGCTTTCAGCTTTTGATAAATGTTATAGTGTTCGTTTTAATCTATTTAAATATGCTACAACTCCTGTCTGTATCTATTTGGATGGGTCAGTACAAATTTATAAGAAACTAACTAAATTATATAATGATTTTACGAATAGTGGTTGTGACTTAGGTTTGATAATTCATCCACTTAGATTTAGCATATCTAAAGAATATGACATTTGGGAACAGTGTAGAAAGTATCCTACTGAACAGAAGCAGAAATGTTTAAAAGCAATGACTGCTATGGGATATGATTTCAATTACAAAGGTCTTTATGAAATGACTGTTAGAATTGTAAAGAATACTGACAGAAATAAAATGATAGACCAGGCCTGTTTTGATTTGTTGAAGAAATTAGGGACACCTGATAAAATAGAACGATTAGACCAAACTGCATATTCATTTTTAATGAACCACTTGTATAATGATACAAAGGTTTTCCCAATGAGTGAGCAGATTATTCATTCGGAATATATGAAATGGTGTTTACATAAGAAACCAAATATAAATCCTATACTCGCTAATACTGACAAGCGTAGTGAAGGTTTCTTATTTGATAAATTGGTAAAATTGTATAAAATCTTTGATACAGATTTTAAGAAATTACCAGTACCAACAGTCAAAAGAGATGCTATTATTAGTATGACTAGCTGGAAGAAACGAATCCACACAGTTCCATATACAATTTATAGTTTGTTGAAAAACTGTCCAGGTTATAAAATCGTTTTGACTTTATGTACTGAAGAATTCCCAAATAAAGAAAAAGATTTGCCAAAAGATTTGTTAGATATGGCTAACAATGATTATGTTGAAATCCTTTGGGTTAAAGATAATACTTATACATTCAAGAAAATGCTACCAACAATGAAAAAATACCCAAATGTTCCAATTATAACGGCAGACGATGGAGCGAGGTATTACAGAAACTATGCTGAAGAACTATATCAAATATGGTTAGACAATCCTGAGAAGATTATTTCTTATAATAACTGGAAACGAATGGGTATAACATTTGGTGGTGGGGGAAGTGGTATTTTGTTTCCACCTAACTGTTTCAAAGAATATATTTTGACACCAAAGATTATTGAAACAAAACACGATGATTTTTATTATGGTTGTTTAGCGAAGAAAGCTGGAATTGACTGGTACATAATTAACGATGTTCCAAGAGATTCTAATTTTGAAAGCATTGACTCCGTATATTCTGTATCAAATAAATTCTATATAAACGAAAATGATTTGTGTAAAGTTATTTTAGACGAATTGGGGATGAAATGATTACAGGCAGAAAAGATATAAGTATAAATGCTGTGGGAAATGGCCCTATTATATTCACAACACCAATAAGTCAATTACCAGATTTGGTAAAGAACTACTTATGGCAGGGTTATTTTAATGTTGCTGGACAATCATACCCAGATTTGTCATTGAGATGTAAATCTATTAGACATAATCAGGGACAGAATGAATTTACTTTGTCATTTGACGAATACCAGGATATGTATGCGACAAATACTTTACAAAGTATTTTCCAACAGAACTTACAATTTGATTTTACTTATAAGTTATATGATAGTGCTGTACAGAATCCAATTTATACCAAGACATATTATAATGTAATGATAACTGGTATAGAAGAATTTGATTTAGACCAGGAATCTGACGGAAAATTAAAAGTGACTGTTCATTGTAAATACTAAGTTCTAACACAAACAAAATTTATAAACTCGGCTATTGCTAATAGTCGGGTTTTTTGTTATATTAGATTTTATGGAAAAGAAATCACGAAATTTCAAGAAATGGGAAAGGTTCCTTAAGAAAGATAAAGACCTTTCACCAGATATTGACATAGATATCTGTGCACAACTATTAGCGAACCAGGAAAAGTTTGAAAAAACAATTTTGGACATCGCAAAAGAGAACTTTAATAAAAGGAGAAAAAATGCTAGACGCACTTCAGGCAAAAGAAATCGCAAAAACTAATTTTTC
>JAGCLR010000341.1 GCA_017646885.1 Methanobrevibacter sp.
TAAAATAAAACAGTCGATAACAGGTAATCGAGCAGCGTCGAAGGAACAAGTAGCGATAATGTTACAGAAAATCATTAAGTTTGACCACTTGCCAGATTTTTTAGACGCTACTGACGCCACAGCAGCAGCAGTGTGTCATTATTTCCAACGCTCACTTAATATCGTTAACGATACCGACGAAACAAAAACAGTTAAAATACCTAAAGCAAAAAAATCATCAAGCTCTAGCTGGCTCACCTTTATTAATAATAATCCAGACAGAACAATTTGAAAATTGAAAACTGAAAATTGAAATTTGAAAATTACCTTAACTTTCAAATTTCAATTTTCAATTTTACATTAGTTTCTGATAAAACTGCCACCACTTATCTGGAAGTTCATTCTCCATGGCCAAATCATAGTCTTCTCTTGAACAAGGAATATAATGGTGGCGTTCGTATTTTTCTCTGTCTTTGCTCTTGAATGACAAATCAATCCACCATTTTCCGCTGACTTTATGACAAAGGAAAATTATGTCTTCGTCAAATCCTTCTAAATTGACGATATAACGTTTGAAATCTTTGTTATTATTGCTAGGAAAATCGTTTATGCGTAAGCTGAATCCTTCAATAAAATACCATATCATCTGTGATAAAGTATTGGCAGTCACGTTATTTATATCGTATGTAGGATTATATTCAAAGAAACCAATAGAAGTCAGTTTTGGATTCATTCCTGCATAACGTGTCATCTTGCATCCGTCTTCAGAGGAAAATCCGTTTGGTGAATTAAATTTGACTCCTGGAGCATCGGCTGCGCGAAATGCAGAAGTGTCGAAAGTTATAATGTCGGCATTACGTAGCAAGGGCTCTGTAACTTCAATATTAGCTTTTATATTTCCAATTCTATGAACATCGAAAAGAAGTTGTTTCATCAAATCTACATGATGATTATCAACATAATAACTTTGATATCCGATGTTGGTATAGTTGAAAAGAAAACTTGGCTGATGTAATATAATGTGACTTAGATAAGAATTGGAATTTAATTTTTCCTCATCTTGACCAATATCGAAACGAGAATCTATAGAAGTGATATTAACTAATTTACCTGTATTTTCATAAACCTGGTAAATAGGATAAGTTAAATCCTGGCTTCCACCTATTATAATAGGTACAATTCTATATCTCATCAAAATGCTGAAAACTCTGCTGAGAGCAAAATATGTATCATCGATGTCGAAACCAGTTTTAATATTTCCTAAGTCTATGATTTTTAAATCATTCCAATGATTATAAAGTTGGTACAATGATTTTCTTATAGCATTTGGTGCATCTTTACAACCTTTGTTGTCAAAAGAATTACGTTCTTCTTCAACACCAACAATAGCAAGTTGAAACTCGTCAAGTTCAGGAAACTCCTCACCTTCTTTATATATAGTTATACTGTTTCCAATTTGATTTGGACTGTATAAATTACAACTTTCAATAAATTCTTGCTTTATCGTATTAAGAAAAACATTGATTTCCATTA
>JAGCLR010000342.1 GCA_017646885.1 Methanobrevibacter sp.
AACTACTTGCCGAATTACTGTACTTTTGACAGCAGTGCTTTTACCCCTGCTAAAAAGGCTACCAGCATTAAAGCCGGTTCAAGCAGCATTAAGAAGGGGGATACCTATTCAGTGACATTGGTTGATAATAATGGAAAAGGTTTAGCAAGTCAGAAAGTAACCTTTACCATATCTGGAAAATCCTATAATAAGACAACTGACTCAAAAGGAGTGGCTTCACTTAAGATTAATCTTAATGGAGGAACTTATTCAGTGGTCTCTTCATATGCAGGATCTTCCACATACAAGTCATCAAAATTATCTCAAAGCGTAACTGTGAAGGATTCAAATACATTCACTTTAGGTGAAATCGAAGCAGCCGCTACCAATGTAAAGAAATATGTTGATAATAATGATGTATTACCTAGTACTGTTACAGTCGCAAGCAAGAAATTAAGTATTTCACAATTCTCATATCTAATGTCCAAAGCTGTCTATAATATTAATGCTGGTAACAAAAATGCAATTGCTCTTCCAAGCAGCTTGTCCAGTTGTAAATCCGAAGGAGATACAATTGACGCTACAGTTTACAAGGCTCAATATGTTGACTTGTCAAAAAGAGTATTGTCTTTTGCGGAATCAAATAAGGTTCCCCCTGTTTACGCTAAGGTTTATAGTAGTTCAGGTAGTTCTTTAGGTAATGTGGAATTTGATTTATACACTTATTCATTTGCTAAGATTTTAGATTTCCATAAGTCTAAAAATGCTTTGCCTAATTACTGTACTTTCGAAAGTTCCGTATTCAAAGGAATTGTAGTTCCTCCTGTGAACGTCTCAAGTAAAATACCTTATAATTCCAGTCAATTCAAAGCAGGTTTAAATGAGAAAAACACAGAAACAAACCTTACCAAATATTTGGTTGGAACTGGCCAATCAGCTATTACAAGTTCCATCAAGAACTTGGCAGATCAATTAACCAAAGGTTTGAAGACTACTGATGAAAAGGCTCAAGCAATCTATAATTATGTCAGAGATGAAATCGATTATAGCTATTATGCAAACTCTAAGCATGGGGCTTCAGGAACCCTAAGCGCAGGTTCAGGAAACTGTGTGGATCAAGCAAGTTTAGTGGTTGCATTGTGCAGAGCTTCAGGAATTCCAGCAAGGTACTCTCATGCAAAAGGATGTACATTCTCAAGTGGTTTAGTAACCGGACACGTATGGGCTCAAATTCTCGTAAATGGTGTTTGGTATTCCGCTGATGCTACAAGTGTGAGAAATAAATTAGGTAACATTCAGAATTGGAACACTAATTCGTATAGCAATTTGAATCATTATGCTGCTGTACCATTCTAGTATTAAAGTATTTAAAATGGATATAAGAGGGCTTTCCTCTTATCCAAATTTTTTTATTTTTTTAATTAATTTTTATTTCAATTAATTCTTTTTAGACTCTTTTTTTAATAAATTCTTATTATTCAATGATTTTCCACTATTTTTTGTGATTACTCTTTAACTTTTTTTAACCTATTATAATATTTTCTAAATTAAGATTAATTTTTTATAATATGAAATAGTAAAATAGTATTGTAATGTATTAATAAAAATTATTAATATGAACATTTATTTTAAAAAACTTTTATATATTTTATTTTCAGTAATTGATTCAAATTACTCATTTTCTTTTTAAAACAATTTTAAAATAATCAAATTTTTCATATTTCAAGTATTTTTCTGGCTGGTGTAACTATTAACTATAAATTTGCTTTATTATTGCTTTTGATAACAATACTGTCTGTATCTGCAGTTTCAGCAGACAGTATGGATGAGAATTCATTGGCTTTAATCAGTGATGACTTTTCAAATATGAGTGATAATGAAACATTGAATAGTCCTCTGGAGGAGGCTCTAAATGGTAATCTAAATGCAGATTTAGATGATAATCTAGATGATTATTTGGATGAAAATGATAATTCAGAGTATGATTTAGAGGATAATGTCAATCCAGAAATCACTGATTCTGATGATGAAAGTGATGATGAAGAACCTGTATTGAAGGATACAAGTCTTGAAATCATTTCTCAAGATGACTGGAAAATATATGGAAATGAAGATTATTATGTAAAATTAGTGGATGAAGATGGCAATCCAATAAGTGACGCATTGATTTACTTTAGAATAGAAGATCCTGAAGGAGTTTGTGCATTTGAAACTGCATATACTGATGTTGATGGAATAGCTATTCTATCTTTGGATTTAAGCATGAGAGGTATACACAACATTCAAGTTTCATATTATGGTGATTTGGATTATAATTCTGCAGAATCTGTTTATTCCAATGTTATATTGTATGAAATGACTGAAATCCAAACTCCTAAGGAATATGCTTACATATCTTCCGATTTCACCATCAAGCTTGTTGATTCCAATGGAAATCCATTATCAAATAAGGAATTGATCATCTATGTGGATGGCGTTGAATACATTAAAACCACTGATTCGAATGGTCTTGTTTATGTGAAGATGCCTTCCGATAGGAATTCAGTTAATTTTACCTGTTTCTTTGATGGTGAGGATTATTTTGAACAATCAACATTGTCCATGACATTGCCAGTATATAAGAAAACATACACAAAACCTTTAATTTACACTATCCTTAAAGGAAACTGCTTTAAGATATTGTTAAAAGGTGCAGATGGAAAGATACTGAAAAAAGAAAAGGTAAAGTTCACAATTAATGGAAAGACTTATACAAGAACCACTTGGAATACTGGAATAGCCTACATTAGACTTAAGCTTTCAAGAGGCAAATATAAAATAAGCTTTTCATATGACAACAATGGAGTTTACGGTCCATCAAGCAACTCTTCAACTTTGGAAATCATAGATCCTTCAGGCCAGTTCAAGAAAGGATTGAATCAGAACACTAAACTTTCTGTTAGCAAATATAAATATGGTGGAGGATACGCTAAGATTACTAAAGCCATTAGAAAATTATCCAAGAAGCTTACAAGCAAATACTCCACTAAGTTGGAAAAGGCAACAGCGATATTCAATTATGTCAGGGATAATTTAGGTTACAGCTATTATGCTAATTCCAAGAAAGGGGCTGCAAAGACATTGAAAACCAAAAGAGGAAATTGC
>JAGCLR010000343.1 GCA_017646885.1 Methanobrevibacter sp.
GAGATTAAGGATGATGAATTGATATTCTATTATGCTCATAAATAGAGCATAATATTTTTTTTAAGATTTTATTTTGTTCTTTGAAATCAGAACTAATTTTTTTAAAAAAAGGAAAAAATAAGAAATAATTAAAATTCATTAAAATAATAAAAAAAGAAAAAAGAGAATAAATTTATTTAAGATTAATTCGGCTTTTTTTAGTTAAATAAATTTATTTTTTTAAATAAAATATAAAATATAAAATTTTAATTTTTGATTTTTAAAATAATAAATTAAAATAGTTAAAATAGAATTAAGCTATTTAAACTATTTAATTATTTTAAAATCTTTTTAACTGTATTGGATTTGACCCAAATCTTTTTAGATCTGTATCTTACTCCAATGTAGCCTGGCTTGAGTCTTAAGATTTGACTTGAATAGCTTTCGCCATTGATGTCATAGATTACAATTTGACCTACTTTTAGTTCAAATAAGGTTCCATTGATGTACACTTCTTCAACATCAGTTTTTGCCTTATGCATCATCAATCTTTTTTGACCTTCTTCTACAGGCTCTTCAGCAGGAGCAGCTCTTCTTGTACGTTTGGATTTAGCTTTAGCTTCAGATCTTTTGCGGAGTTCCTCTTCGCTAATGCCTTTTGATCCTAAAATCTTTTTAGTGTTTTCTGCTCTGCGTACTTTCTCTTTCTCTTTAGCCTCTATCTTTTTATAGTCTTCCTTAGTGTAGACATTTGCATCTTTTTCGGAAGTTTCATCAGTTACATCTTCAAAGGAATCAGACAATTCCTCATCATCAGTTTTATTGTAGGATTCCTTATTGATTTCCTTATAGATTTTGTCCACATCATCATTAGGCTGAGTTTTCGCTAAGTTTCTTTCCTCTTCATGGATTGGAGTGATTGTGATTGTATCTCCAATGTATTCAATTCCATCTCCTAAGTCTTGAGCATAATCATCAGGGACAATGTCCACTTTAGTTTCTACAACAACAGGTTGTTGAGGAGCATTTGCTTTTCTGAAGTTTCTGATGGATTTGATTGCACTGTTGATCAATTCATTGCCAGTGGATGGTTTTTCTTCGGTTTCTGAATTGATTGTAACAAATTCATTTTCTGGACTTTCATCCACTTCCACTTGCTCTTCCTTATTTAAGAGGATATGTAAATCATCATGATAGGAATCATCTGGGATTTGAGAAGCTTCTTCAGCTTTAGGAGTTTCGCTAAGTTCAGCTTTGACTTCTTCCACTTTGGCTTCGGTTTCTACAGCAGGCTCTGCTTCTGCTTCTTTAGCTTCAGATGCCTGTTTGATCTTTTCAATAGTGGTTCCGATATCTGGAGTTTCTTTAGCTTCATCTTCCTCTTTAGCCATTTTCTCTTTTACAGCTTCAATGTCTTCAGCGGAAATGTCTGCTAATTTCTCTTCAACCTCTTCTTTAGCTTTTTCAATCTTTTTGATTAAATCAGCAGTGTCAGCTTCAGCTTTTTGAACTATTTCATCTTTTCCTTCAGATTCAACTTCAATTGCTTCTTCTGCTTGAGCTTCATCTTCAATTTTTGCAGATTCCTTAATTTCCTCAATGGTTTCAGCAGGTTTTACAGATTTAACTACTTTTACAGTGCCTTCTCCTTCTTCAACCACTAATTTATTAGCTTCGCTGGAAATGAATTCCTTTTGCTTTTCAGTCATTGGCACTTGACGAGCTTCAGGTTGTTTTTCTTCTTGTCTTGCACTGATAATGGTTGCAGCATGTTCTGGTTTAATAGGTTCTTGGAAAGATTTAACCTCTTCTTCCTTATTCATTTGGGTTTTTACTCTTTCAGGGGTTCTAGGAACCTTTTTAGGAATAGCTTGAGGTTTTTTAACTCTTCTTGCTTGTTTTTTAGGAGCTTCATCCATAGCTTTTGCCCTTTGTCTTAAAAGAGCGGTTGTTCCACCTACCTCTCCATTTTCAACATCATCAATAGTGTTTGCATATAATTGAGCTTCACTTAAGTTAGCACGGTTTCTTCTTTGCGCTTTTCTGATTCTTTTACGTTTCTCATTGTCATAGTCCGCTCTGGTACTATTGATGAATTCTTCTAATCTCTCTTCTTCATTATCTTTTTCCTTATCCTTATAGTATAACTTAACAATTATTATGGAAATTATTCCAATAACTGCTATAAGAATAAGCAGTATCGCTGTTACTTCTTTCATTTTTTCACCGAATTAATCTTATTTAAATTTATTTGATCTGTCCTATGATTTGCATTGAACAGTTGATAGGACAATTGTAAGCATCATATAGAATAATGTATGTCTTTTATACAAGTCTTTTATAGAACAATATGGGCAAGTCATACATTATCTTATAGTATTATATGTATATCTTTTTTATTTTATTTATACATTAGTTTTATATTTTTTTTAGAAGGCATAATTTTTTAAAAATTTGTATGATTTTTCCCACTTTTACACTTTTTAATACACAATTTTAAATAATATATTTAATAAATAATTAAGTGTTAAATAGTTAGAAATCTAGTTAGAAATTATTAATTAAGTTAATTTTAGAGATTTTAGTTTAATCAATTGGATTATATTAATTGTAATTTTGGTGTTTTAGATTTTCATTAACTAATGATTTTAATTATTTAAATTATTTAAATTATTGTCTGAGGTAAAAACATGGTTAAAATTAATGAAAACTATCTTTTATTGCAAAATAGTTATCTTTTTGTTGAAGTAAATAGACGTGCAGCTAAATACATGGAAGAAAATCCTGATAAGAACGTTATTAAAATGGGTATTGGAGATGTGACAAAACCTTTAGCCCCTACTGTAATCAAAGCTTTCAAGGATGCTGTTGATGAAATGGCAGATGGTGAAACCTTTATGGGTTACGGTCCAGAACAAGGATACGACTTTTTAGCTGAAGCTATCATTAAGAATGACTTCAATAAATGGGGAGTGGATTTAGACCTTGATGAAGTGTTCATTTCAGACGGTGCAAAATGTGATACCGGTAACATTCAGGAAATATTTGCATTGGATAACGTAATTGCAGTAACTGACCCTGTTTATCCAGTTTATGTTGACACAAATGTGATGGCAGGCAGATCAGGCAACATAAAGGATGATGGAATGTATGAAAATATAGTATACCTTCCATGTACCGAAGAAAATGACTTCGTTCCAGAGCTTCCTACAGAACCAGTTGACTTGATTTATCTCTGTTTCCCAAACAACCCAACTGGAACCACTTTAACTAAAGACCAATTGGCTAAATTTGTCGAGTATGCTAAGGAAAACGATGCCCTTATCCTATTCGATGCAGCATATGAAGTTTTCATCACAGAAGATGATGTACCTCACACAATCTATGAAATTGATGGTGCAAAGGAAGTTGCTATTGAATTCAGAAGCTTTTCAAAAACTGCAGGATTCACTGGTACACGTTGCGCTTACACTGTAGTTCCTAAGGAAATCAAGATTAAAGATGCTGAAGGCATTGAGCAATCTGTAAATGCATTATGGAACAGAAGACAAACCACAAAGTTCAATGGTGTTTCCTATCCTGTCCAAAAGGCTGCAGAAGCGGTTTACACTGAAGAAGGACAAAAGGAAATCATGGCAAACATTGATTATTACTTGGAAAATGCTAAAATCATTCGTGAAAGCTTATCCGATATTGGATTAAATGTTTACGGTGGAGTGAACTCCCCTTACATTTGGGTAAAGACTCCAAACGACATGGAATCCTGGGACTTCTTCGATTTACTCTTGGAAGAGGCTAATATTGTAGGTACTCCTGGTTCCGGATTCGGTCCAAGCGGTGAAGGTTACTTAAGGTTAACAGCATTCAATACCTTGGAAAACACTAAGGAAGCTATGTCTAGAATCTCTAAATTATCATTCTAGACCTTTTAATTTTTTATTATTTATTTTTTTTTAAATTTTTATTGGTGAAAGAAATGGAAGTTAATTCTTTTTTAATTGAAGAAAATGATGATTTACAAGATTTATTCTCTAAATATGGTGCTTTGGCATTAGAAAAGCAGGAAATATTATCAAGCATTGTTGGAGATGCTGAACCTGAATTGGATATTGAAAAGGGAATTGTCAGATTTGGTGAAAAGGAATTTCCTATTCAATTGATTGGATTCTTGGATCCTGATGAGGATACATGGTCCTGGGCATGGGACAATGAGGATATAGGTTTTCCAGAAGATTTAATCGAAGAGGCAAAGGCCATAAAGGAATTTGGCCAAGAACAGAATGTTCCACAATTCTTTGAAAATGTATTTGCAGCAAACTTGACTGAAGCTCATATATTGACTATGACAATATCTTCCCTCTTTAGCAATGATGCATATTGTGCTGTTAATTATGGAGGATTTGTATTCTTTGTAACCATTGAGTCTGATGAGATAGAGATTACTGATGACATTGATGTATTTGCAAATATAATTAATGATTTCCATCGTAAATTTGAAGTAAATCATTTAAAGGCTTTAAGAGGTTATGCTGAAAGCAAAGGTTATGTATACAAGTACAGAGATGAGTTTTGTGTTGTTAAAATTGGAGACGACACAATAGTTGTCACTTTAACTGAAAGAAAAAACATTTATACCATTAAAATCATTAGAGCTTAATGGTTTCTATTTTTTATTTTTTATTTTTCCACTTTTTTTATAATTTGATTATTATTTATCTAATTAAAGTCTATGGGTGTTATTATGGATAAGGAACTGATGGATGAAATCAATTATGAAATTCAGATATTGATTAAAATTGGATTTTACAGTGATGATGAGATTTTAGAGATAATTGATGATGAGTTTATTGAAGAGGATATTTCTAAAGATCTTATTTCAAGTCTTCTTTTGGAAAATAAGGAAAATTTAGATGAATTGAAAGGGGATTCAGATGATTTCATCAAATTAAGCAAGGCCTTTGATGATTTGACAAAGGAAAACATCATTTCCATTCATAATGCCGGTTATGATATTGAGGAAGGAATTCAGGATTCATTTGAATTGTTTACGCATTTGAAAAACAACAAGTATGAACCTATAGGATTTTGTTTCTATACCTTTGAAGACATTGAAAATGCAATTGAAGAGAATGCATTGAACATTGCATTTGGCGATTTTGAGTATGATGAGAAAAAGGGATTGGAAATAGCTAAAATGATAGTTAAAACCCTAAAAGATTATGGTTTTGAAATCAATTGGGGTGAATCTGTAGATGAAATAATTGAAATAGAGAATTTCAATTGGAAAAAGCAATTTGATGGAAAGGAGTATTCCATGGACGGAGCCCTTGAAGACTTTATCAGATTAAACAGTGAAGAAAATGAACAATAGATCAAAAGAGATTATTGAAGAGGCCATTTCACAAGGGAAATGGACTTGGCTGGAAATAGATGACAATTCAGATTCACTTTATCTTGAATTTGAGAATCTCAAATTGTCCTCTAGACCTATTATAGACAATTCATATAGGGGAGAATTAGCTATTCGCTTTGGCCAGAACATTTATTTGGGCTTGTTTTTCAATGAAAAGAAAGATCTTGATTTCTTAAGATTCGATGAGGATTATCTGAATCAATTGCTGAATACCAATGAGCATCTTTCTTTAAGATATCCCTATTTCTATCAGGAATTTTCAAAAAAAGTCAA
>JAGCLR010000344.1 GCA_017646885.1 Methanobrevibacter sp.
AAGTAGTTTTCAATTACTTATCTTAACTGTTTTTATTTCGGTGTTTTAATTGGTAAGAAAAAGTCAAGAATGGCCAGATGAAGGAGAACTTATTGGAGGTACTGTCTACAAAGTTGTTAACTATGGTGCATTTGCTAACTTAGAAGAATACGCAGGCAAAGAAGCTTTTATTCATATTTCTGAAGTTTCTTCTGGTTGGGTAAAAAATATTCGAGATCATGTAAGAGAAAATCAAAAGATTGTTGCTCGTGTTTTAAGAGTTAATCCTAAAAAAGGTCATGTGGATGCTTCCTTAAAAAGAATTAGAGAAGACCAAAGGACTAAAAAGATCCAACAATGGAAAATTGAACAAAAAGCTGAAAAATTCTGAGAATTAGCTGCTAAATCTTTAGATAAAGACTTGGATACTGCTTATGATGAAGTGGGATATGAACTTATGGATATCTTCGGTGATATCTACGGTGCATTTGAAAGTTCTGCTGAAGAAGGAGCAGAAACCCTTACTGAAGAAGGAATCAGCCAAGAATGGGCTGATGCCATAACTGAAGTTGCTGTTAAAAACATCCAACCACCTGAAGTTCACATCAGTGGATATGTAGACATTAAGAACTACAACCCAGATGGTGTAGAAGTTATTAAGAAAGCACTTATGGCAGCAGAAGATGAAAACATTGAAGTTCAATGTGTTGGAGCTCCTCGTTACAGAATCACTGTAACTTCTACTGATTATTTGGTTGCTGAAAAACAATTGAAGGAAGCAGCAGAAAAAGCTATTGCTATTGTAGAAGAGGCAGATGGAACTGGAGAATTCTTACGTGAAATTGAAAATTAATTAGTGAATCAGATGAAAATGAAAATGAAGAAGTGTCCTGTTTGCAATATTTACACACTTAAAGATCAATGTCCTAATTGTGGTGGTGAATTGAAAGTGATTTATCCGCCTAAATTTTCAGTTGAGGATAAGTATGGTAAATATCGCAGACAATTAAAAAAAGAGATGCTTAATAAGGAATAATAAAAGTTTTTGATTAGCAAGCTATTGTTAGTTTAAAAACCATTATTCTATTTTTTTATTTTTCTATTTTTACAGATTTTACGATTACGATTTTGATTTACGATTATTTGATTATATTAAAAATGTTCTTAAAGGTGATCTTATGAGAACAACTCAATTTAAAGTATTAGAAGAAGTTAGTTTAAACAATCCTATATTTATTGAAGCACTTCCTGGAATCGGTCATGTAGGAAAATTAGCAATTGATCATGTTATTGATGAACTTGATGCTACTAAATTTGTAGAAATCTATTCCCCATACTTCCCTCCACAAGTTCTTGTTGGTGAAGGTGGAGTCATTGAAGATATGAAGAATGAGATGTATTACTTAAAGTCTGCAGGTGCAGATGAAAGGGATTTCATATTTTTAGTAGGAAATTGTCAAGGATTATCCCCAGAAGGTCAATACGAACTTTGCGGTTCAGTACTTGATTTTGTGGAATCAAAAGGTGCTAAAGAGTTTTACACTTTAGGTGGCCTTGCTACAGGTCAACCTGTGGAAGGTACTGAAGGCCGTGTTTTAGGTGCTGCTACTCATGAGGAAATTATTGAAGTACTCAAGGAAGCAGATATTGAAATCAGATCTGCAGATGGTGGTATCGTTGGTGCTTCTGGTTTATTCTTAGGTTTAGGTAGACTCAGAGGAATGAAAGGAGCTTGCTTAATGGGCAAAACTCCTGGTTATTTCATTGATGCTGAAGCAGCTGAAGCTATATTGCAAAAATTAGCTATTCTTGTAAAACTCGAAGTAAGTACTGAAGAGTTAGAGGCAAAAGCTGAAGAAATTCGTGAAATGATTTCTCAAGCTCAACAAATGGAGCAAGAAATGCTTCAAAGAGCAATGGGTCAACAAGCACCACAACAAGCTCAAGACGACCTCAGATACATAGGTTAATTAAACTTTAGATTTTAAATTTCATAGCTATTGTTTTTTAGCTATTTTCTTTTTTTATTTTTATACTATTTTTTAATTTTTTAAATAATTTTTCATGCTTTTTTTATTCATTATTTTTTAATTTTTTAAATAATTTTTTATACTTTGTAAAATAGATATAATAAAGTATTATAATTATCAAGATTATATAAAATTAAAATCTTTTTAAAAATTATATTTAAAATATTTATATCAAATTAATTAAAACTTTATTTTAAAATTATATTCGGATGATATTATGCTTCAAATTGCAGTTACAGGTAAACCAAATGTAGGAAAATCCTCATTTTTCAACTCAGCTACTGCATCTCAAGTGGAAATGGCAAACTATCCATTTACAACTATAGATGCAAATAAGGCTGTTGCTCATGTTATTAGTCAATGTCCATGTAAGGAAATGAATGTCACATGCAATCCAAACAATTCCCAGTGCATTGATGGAACAAGATTGATTCCTATAGAATTGATTGATGTAGCAGGACTTGTTCCAGGTGCTCACGAAGGTAAGGGACTCGGAAACAAGTTCTTGGATGACTTGATGCAGGCAAAGGTATTTATTCATGTAATCGACGCATCAGGAGGAACTGATGCAGAAGGAAACCCAGTGGATTTGGGAAGTCATGATCCATTGGAAGACATCGAGTTTTTGGAACATGAAATAGTAATGTGGATGTATGGAATTGTAAGCAAAAACTGGGTAAGGCTTATTCGTAAGGTTGAAGCAGAACACCTTGACTTTTCCAAAGTTATTTTTGAACAGTTATCCGGTACTGGAATCTTAATTGAAGATGTAATTGAAGCATTAAGAACTGTCAATCCTAATTACGGCAAATGGGAAGATGAAGACTTAATTGAATTTGTAAGAAATCTATTGAATATTGCAAAGCCATCCCTTGTAATTGCAAACAAGGCAGATTTGCCTGGTGCAAAAGAAAACATTGAAAGGATGAAAGAAAAATATCCTAATGTAATTGCAACCTCTGCGGAATCTGAACTTGCACTTATGAATGCAACAAGAGCAGGATTGATTTCCTATATTTCAGGGGATTCAAGTTTTGAGATTCTTGAAAAAGACAAATTGAATCCTAATCAAATCAAGGCTTTGGAATATATCCAAACAAATATCCTTGATGTTTATGGAAGCACTGGTGTTCAAGAGGCATTGAATACAGCAGTATTTGAGCTATTGAACATGATTGTGGTTTATCCTGTTGGTGATGAGCATAAGCTTACAGACCAAAAGGGAAATGTGCTCCCTGATGCTTTCTTGGTTCCTAAAGGTTCCACTCCTCGTCAATTTGCATATATCATTCACACAGACATTGGTGATAAGTTTATGCATGCAGTTGATGCAAGAAAGAATATGAGAATTGCAAGCGATCATGAACTCGAAGATAGAGATATTATTAAAATTGTTACACATTAGAACTTAGGTAGGTTTTTATTATGATGCATCCACGTCCAAGTCCAATAGCAGCTTCCTTATACACTTTAAGAGATTTAAATGCTGATGTGATTGTTATGCATGGGCCACATGGCTGTTGCTTTAGAACAGGCAGATTGCTCGAAAGTGATGGTGTTAGGGTTGTTACAACCGCTATGGCTGAAAATGATTTTATTTTAGGTGCTGGCGAAAAGCTTCAGGAAACCTTGCAAGAGGCTTATGATACATTCAATCCAAAATTGATGGGTATTGTAGGAACCTGTGCAAGTATGATCATTGGTGAAGACTTAAAAGAGCCAATTGAAAACCTTGGCCTTGATTGTGTTGTCTTGCCAGTGGAATCTCATGGAGGTTTCGGTGAAGGAGACAATACAGAAGGAGCTATTGCAGTGCTTAACGCTGCTGTAGAATATGGCGTAATTCCTCAAGAGGAAGCAGATCGTCAAAATGAAATGCTAAGACTTGCAACACATGTTGAAAAGACTCGTGGAATGGCACAAGGAAAATACAT
>JAGCLR010000345.1 GCA_017646885.1 Methanobrevibacter sp.
ATGTTCCATCTAATGCGGTTTTCCACCCTTACATCCCAACAAGGGAAGTGAACCCAAGCCCAATAGCTATTTTTAAAGGAAACACAAACGGCCTTGCATCCGGAAACATCATAGAGGAATCTGTCTTGCATGGTATATTTGAAGTTGTTGAAAGGGATGCATGGAGCATTTTTGAACTCACTAAAAGAAACAAGAAGGAAATCAATCAGGAAAATATTGACAATGAAATCATTAATGAACTTTTAGATAAGTTCCATTCCCAAGGAATTGACATAAAGCTCATGGACATTACTGCAGATTTGAAAATTACAACCATAGCAGCAAGTGCTGATGACACTGTACTTAAGGATCCTGCACTTTTATCATTAGGTGTTGGAACTCATCTAGACCCTGAAGTAGCTGCAATAAGAGCATTGACTGAAGTTGCCCAAAGCAGAGCAACACAGATTCATGGAACCCGTGAAGATACAATAAATGCAGACTTCATGAGAAAATCCGGCTATGAACATATGAAAAGGATGAATAAGCACTACTTCGAAAAAGAAGAGGATACAATAAACTTGTCCGACATTGAAGACAAAAGTTCACATTCAATCAAAAAGGACATTGAAACAAGCATTGAAGAGGTTCAGAAAGTGGGCTTTAATCAAATTTTATACACTGACCTTACAAGAGAGGAAATAGGAATCAATGTTGCAAGGGTAATCATTCCAAAAGCGGAATTATACTCATTGGATGAAGAAAGGTTAGGAAACAGAGCATTGGAATACGACAGAAAAGCAAGAAGAGGGTTAATCTGATGAAGAAGATAATAGTCTATCTTGGATTGTCCATTTTAGAGGATGAAGCGAAAACCATACTTGATGCAGATTACAGGCCTCCTGTTAAAAGAGGAGACGTCCTAAAGGCAATAGCTGAAAAGCCAGACATCATCGGAATCATTGATGGGGCTTTCCATCACACTCCTGCAGTTGCCCATAAGGAAATCATGAAGGCATTGGATAAGGGAATAACTGTAGTTGGAGGAAGCAGTATGGGAGCTTTGAGAGCATCAGAACTCGATGATTTAGGGATGATTGGAATCGGATACGTTTACAAGGCTTACAGATCTGGAGCAATCACTTCAGATGATGATGTAGCTCTTAGCTTCGACCCAGTTAATCAAGTCCCAATCTCTGAAGCTTTGGTAAATGTTGACTACAAACTTGAATTGGCAGTTGAAAAGGGAATAATTACAGAAGAGGAGAAGGACTATATCCACAATATTGCCAAAGAGATTTACTATCCTAAACGTTCATATCAAAACATATTTTCCAAAGTGGAAATGGAAGATAAAAAGAAAACAAAGCTTATTGATTTTGTACTCAAGGAAAAGGACATCAAGTATCTTGATGCAATTGAAGTTCTTGAATACATCAAAAACCTAGAATAAACTATTTTTTAGAAAAATTTAAAAAGAAAAAGAAATATAACAATAGTTAATTTATTATTTTTTTATTTGATATGATAATTTACTCGGGAGATTGATCAATAATTAATAATAAATTGCATATTATTAAGTCAACGAGGCAAATTATGAGTATAGATATCAAAATCAACAAAGTAAAAGAAATTTTAAAGAATAAAAAGATTGCTTTGGCGTTTTCTGCTGGAGCAGACAGTACCTTGCTTGCATACCTTGCAAAGGAAGCTGGTGCAGACGTACTTGCAATCACATATGACAATCAGATCTTTCCAAGTGAATTTTTGGAATTTGCAAAAAGAAGAGCTGATGAACTTGGAATAAGACACGAAATTATTGAAGGTAATTTCCTTGATGTGGATGACATTGTGGAAAATAGTCCAAAAAGATGTTTAGTATGCAGAAAAATAATGTATGGTGCAATTAAACAAAAGGCACATGAAGAAGGTTATGAAATAATCATAGACGGAAACAATATAACAGACCTTACTCATGACAGGCCAGGAATCCTTATGAAATATGCATTTGAAATTGAAAGTCCATTCATTGATGCAGAACTTGAAACTTATGAAATTCATAAATTCATTGAAGACAACAACATCGAATTTTCCAAATCCACAACCTGTCTTGCAACAAGAGTGAAAACAAATGAAACCGTTACAATAGACAAGGTCAATAGAATAGACCATGGTGAAGCTTTCATTAAAGACATTACAGATTGCGAGGTAGTGAAACTTAGGGAAAGCAATAATGTAGCTACCATCGAACTGGACAATATTGAAAATATTCTCGATAGTGAAAAACTGAAAACTATCTATGATGAGTTGAAGAAAGCGCAATACGAGAAAATACTTCTTAACATTGACTTTAATGATGGTGACGATGAATTGGTTTCAGACAGTGAACTTGAAATCGGAAAAAGCAATCTGACTCTCAGAAAGAAATTGCCATTTGGCATAAACATTGAAGAGACTTCCAAAGTTCTAAGTGGAAGCAATGATGAGACTATTGAAAATATTGAAACTCTTGAGGATATTGGATACATAAAATTCAACATTGACAAAAAAGAGTCTAAAATATTTAAAGACGGTAAAATAAGCATTGAAAACAATGAGAACAAGGAAGAAGCTAAAAAGTCCTTAGTTAAAATCCTAAGATTAATTAGAAGAACTGTCTAGTTCTTCTTATTTACTATTTTTTAATCTTTGCTCTCTAGCAAACTCCTTAAAAGACATTTTCTTTTCAGTTGGAATATTCTTTTCAACTGATTTCACTATTTTTGAATCATTTGAATCCTCATCTCCTTTAGATATCAAACCAAAGATTCCCTTGGAATATTCCTCTTTTGATGAAATGCCCTTTAATGCAAGTATCTTACCATCTAACCTTAAAACTGTATCATCTGCCTTTACTTCAAGCAAATGAATCTCAAATCTGCTTGCCTTTTCTATCACATCATCAGTGATAAGGTCATATTTCAAAAAGAGATTTTCATGTGGAAGAACATCATTTATTGTTCTTTTAACAGCAGATTCAAAAAGATCAATCAAGTTTTCAACAACTGGAAGATCATTGTCCCAATAGTAGGCAAGCATGACATTCAATTGGATTTCATGTTCAGAGAATTCCTCTCCAACTCTTGCCCTTATTCCAATTGTTGAATCATTGTCTTTTATCACTAAAATAGGTTCTGATGACATTTTATCACTCAAATTAAAATCATGAAAAAATTAATATTACATTATTTATTCAAACTAATATAAATATTTAAATAGTTTGTACTATATGAAACAAATAGTTATGTTCTAAAATGTTAAAAATAGAAAAATTGAAAAAAGAATAAAAAAAGAAAAAGAAAAAATTAAAACTTATAATAAAGTTTTAATTAAGTCACTAGCTCTGATGAGTCCGACAAGATCTCCTTCAATTCCTAAAACAGGTAATTGCTCTACATCAAGAGATCTCATTTTTTCAGCACATACAGAGACTTTGGTTTTGGTGTTTGCAGTTACAACA
>JAGCLR010000346.1 GCA_017646885.1 Methanobrevibacter sp.
ACACAAACTATAGCAGGGATTTTGTTTTGAGATAGGAATTCAGTCAATAGACGTCCTTCAGTAGTTCCTCCAAATAAAACAATTTTGTGCATATCCATACCTCTAATTAAGAGAACTTATTAATTAATATAATAATTATTATACCATTTATATTTATACACCTTTATATCCTCTAGGTGTTACCATTTTATTGTCAATGACTTTTGTATTGGAATTTCCAATGAAAACAGTGGTAAACATATCCACTTCAGTGTCCCTAAGCTCCAAAAGATTGGTTATGTGATATTCTTCACCTTCTCTACCGATGTTTCTCACATACCCGCAAATGGTGTCTTCACCCTTGAATTTCAATAAGATTTCACATGCCTTCTTCAAGTAATCTTTCCTTTTATGACTTGAAGGATTATAAAGGCAAATGCAAAAATCTCCTTCACCAGCTAAAGCTAATCTCTTTTCAATCAATTCCCAAGGGGTTAATAAATCTGATAAACTGATAACAGCAAAGTCATGACCTATTGGAGCACCTAAAACTGCAGAACCGCTTAAAACAGCACTAATACCTGGAACAATATCGATTTCAACATCGGGATAATCGACTGACAGTTCGTAAACCAAACCTGCCATACCATAGACTCCAGCATCTCCACTGCAAACAACAGATACTGCATTTCCTTCTGCTTCCTTTTCCAATGCCATCTTACAGCGATCAACCTCTTTAGTCATACCTGTGTATAAATACTCCTTTTCAGGCAAATATTCTTCTACAAGTTCCACATACTTTTTATAACCTACAATTAAATCTGATTCCTCAAGAGTCTCTTTAGCAGCAATGCTAAGATACAACTCATTTCCAGGTCCAATACCCACAACAGATACACATTTCATAAATTTTCCTCCAATAGACACCAAAATAATTATTATAAATCTAATCTTCCCATGAAATAATAGGATTATTCATTGCTAAAGCAATAGTCACACCTGCACCACCACAAGTGTCTTTCCTCCTAATCAAGTTCCCCTTGCTTTCGAAAACAGCAGAACGTTCACAAACATTATCCACTTCCACAACACTTTTAACAAAGTCAGATTTTGTGAAATCTCCTTCAAGACTGTTAAGCTCATCTGCACTATAAGTATTGAATGGCAAATCATATTTCCTTGCAAATTCCAATATTCCCTTCTCATTAGCCTTTTTGTCAATGCTTGCTATGCCATTTACTGATAAGATGTGAAAATTCTCTTTTTCAAGTATATTTAAAATGGATTTTTCTATCGCTTCAAAGCTTATATCCCTTCTACATCCGATTCCCACTATAATTACCTGTGGAACCAATAATAGGATATCTTTTTTATATTCAGTTTCATTGATCTTATGACTTATTAATACATCATAATGACCATTATTATTCTCTTCTGCATCTTCCAAATCATTGAGACAAACGTTTTCAGGCAAATTTCCATCTATTGCATAATCTGATTTTATATGTACGGATTCCCCTTTCAATAATTTGGATGAAACCAATTTAATGCATTCAGGATTTAAGATTTTCAATCCTTGGCTTTTTGCCCAAGTATCAATTGCAAATACATTGTTAATGTCAGTAGCAGTAGTTATGACAGGAATTGCATCCAATATTTCAGATATTTGAATAGCCAATTCATTGGCTCCTCCAATATGCCCTGATAAAATAGGTATGGAAAATTGCCCCAATTCATCTACAACAACCACTGCAGGATCTTTTGTTTTAGTCTTGATATAAGGAGCGATTGCTCTAAGAGCTATTCCTATTGCACCTACGAAAACAAGAGCATCACTATCTGAAAAATGCTCTTCTGTCCAAGTTGATAAAGCTCCTTTACCACATCTGCTAAAGCTTACATCCTCTAAATCATTCAAGAGAGAACTGGATATCCTATTGGCTATTTCCATGCCATTATCAGTAAATGCAATGATTGATACTTTCATAATAATCTCATTCTTTATTTTTTAGCTTGTCTGAACTCTGTTGAAAAATCATCTGCATAAAGACGTGACAATGAATATTCACTGTCTAAAACATCTCCAACAATTATTAAAGCAGTTTTTGTAATGTTGTTTTCCTGAGCAGTTTCATATAATGTTCCAACTGTACAGCGCATAACCTTTTCATCGGGCCATGTTGCCTTATAAACGATTGCTGCAGGAGTGTCTTCAGTGTACTTTCCTTTTACAAGCTCTTTAGATAAGTCCTTAAGGAGACCTGTACTTAAGAAGATCACCATTGTTGCTCCATGCTCTGCAAAGGATGCAATGCTTTCCTTTTCAGGAACTGGAGTTCTTCCAGCCATACGTGTAATGATTACGCTTTGACTTACATCAGGCAAAGTATATTCCGCTTTCAATGCAGC
>JAGCLR010000347.1 GCA_017646885.1 Methanobrevibacter sp.
TTAAGAGATGAAGGATTGGAAGACGATATCGTAATATTGTCTGGTAGTGACGAATTGACCCTTCCTTTAATGTCTGTTGGTGCAAGAGGTGTAGTAAGTGCATCTGCAAACATCGACCCAAGAACCATGGTTCAAATGGTAAACTGCATTTTGGATGGTGACTATGACAAAGCATTGGAATTACATTACAAACAATATGACTTAATCAAAGCTTTATTCATTGAAACCAGCCCAGCACCTGCAAAAGAAGCATTAACTATGATGGGAATGCCTGCAGGTCCATTAAGATTACCTTTAGTTCCTATGTTAGAGGAAAACAAAGCAATCTTAAGAAAAGCATTGGAAGATGCTGGAATTTTATAATTCCAGTTCTTATTTTTTTTATTAAATTGAATTGATTATATTAATTGAATTATTTAGATGATATTATGATAAAAGTTGCTGTAACTGGAGCTGCTGGAAGAATGGGCTCCGGAATTATAAGAAAAATCTCTGAACAGGATGATATGGAAGTAGTGGCAGCTATTGAAATGCCAAACACTCCTTTAGCTGGTGTAGATGCTGGTGAAAAAGCAGGAATCGGCAATATTGGAGTTCCTATTGTAGGTTCAGAAGATTTGGAAAAAGCTTTAAAGGAATCTGGAGCTGAAGTATTGGTAGACTTTACCATCGCTCCTGCTGCTGTTGAAACTATCAAAAGAGCTGCTGACTGTGGAGTAAACCTTGTAGTTGGAACTACCGGTTTCACTGAAGAGCAAGCTCAAGGAAATGCTGATGTAATTAAGGAAAAGAACATCAAGGCAGTAATTTCCTCTAACTTTTCAATTGGAGTAAATGTTTTCTTCAAAGTCTTAAAGGACTTGACTCCTATCTTAAATGACTTTGACATTGAAATCATTGAAGCTCACCACAATCAAAAGGCAGATGCTCCTTCAGGTACTGCTATGACTGCATTTGAAGTGGTTGCAGGTGCATTGGAAAGAAACCCTGAAGAAGTGGGCATTTATGGAAGACAAGGTCAAGTAGGCAAAAGAACCAAAGAGGAAATCGGTATTCATGCAGTACGTGGTGGAGACATTGTAGGAGACCACACTGTATTGTATGTTGGTGATGGTGAAAGATTGGAAGTAAAACACATGGCACATACCAGAGAAGTATTCATTGCTGGTGTAATCAGAGCTTTAAGATTCGTAGGTTCTGCAGAGCCTGGAAAAGTGAATGACATGTCTGATGTTTTAGGAATTTAATTTTAATTCCTTTTATAAAAATTAATTTAAAAAATTATAATTATTGAGATGATTTAAATGGTAAAAGTAGGTGTACTTGGTGCAACTGGAATGGTAGGTCAAAGATTTATCCAATTGTTGGCTGATCACCCTGATTTTGAAATAGCTGCTCTTGCAGCATCCTCAAGATCTGCTGGCAAAAAATATGAAGACGCTACCACTTGGTATATGAATAGTGAAATGCCTGAATCTGTAAGAGACATTACTGTAATTGAAACTGATCCTGCACAAA
>JAGCLR010000348.1 GCA_017646885.1 Methanobrevibacter sp.
TTAAAATAAAATTAGAATAGCAATGATAAAAATTAGATAAATTAGAGAATAAAAGAAAGAAAAAGAAGATAAAATATAAAAAAAATAAGAATTGAAATTAGAAATTATCTGCAAGATAAGATAAGAATATGGATGCTGCAGTTAAATCAGCAGTTGTTCCAGGATTCAATTTATTGTCATAAAGATAATCATCAAATTCCAATAATTTCTCAACAAATGAATCATCATCCTTAAATTCCAAAATCTCACTTGCCTTTTTGGACACATCTTCTGCCACTTCATTTCCATATTTTCTTGAAATCAAAGTGTCTGGAATTTGAGATAGGATTGTCATGAATGTTAAAACTGTTGCCTTATTGTTCACATCAACATCATCAGAGCTTTTCCAAAAGCTTGAAAAGCAAGGATATCCTATTTCAAAACAAACAGGCATCTTATTGGTGAGTTCATTTGCTAATCTGTCCCAACCTGCTGAGATTTCCAAAACATCAAACATTGTCTGATTGTTTGCGCGCAATTCCTCCTTAGCCTTTTCGCTCATCACATCAAATTCATCTTGATCTCCCATACCGCCGGCATCAGCAACATTGATTGCATCATAAAGGTTTACTGCATCCTCAACGGTTGTAGCATCCATTAAACGACCTACATTTTCTTGAATTTCATCAAAGCTATCGCTTATTGAAGCTGCCGCTGCAATTGGAATGCACATCATCATAATGCCTAAATTGGTATTGGTTTCAATCCACCTGTTGGTTTCATTTACAGCTTGAAAAATGTATCTGCCTAATTCCGCTTTAGACAAATCATCGATTTCCTTAGCTTGACTTGCTACCTCTTCCATAGTGCTTCCAATAACTACAGCACTGATGGCAAAATCCTGAAATACCATGTCATCGAAATTACGGGTTCTGTGAACATTTCCAGGTTTTGGCCAACCGCTCACTTCAAGAACAGATGCAATTTGAGCCAATTTAGCAATTTCCTTTGCTTCCATAAACACTCCTCCATAATCATAAGTGGTCTAAAGCATAAGGAGCGAAATTAGTTATAATCAAATCAGCTCCAGCTCTTTTAATGGATAATAATGCTTCCATTATAGCTTCTTCAGATAAATAGCCATTTTCAATAGCTGCCATAATCATTGAATATTCACCGCTTACATTATAAGTCACTAAAGGCATTGGGAACTCGTCCTTAATGGTCCTAATAATATCCAAATAAGGAAGTGCAGGTTTAACCATTAAAAAGTCAGCACCTTCAATAACGTCAAGTTCAGCTTCCCTAATTGCTTCAAGAGCATTTGCAGGATCCATTTGATAGGATTTTCTGTTTCCTGCTGAAGGAGAAGAACATGCAGCTTCTCTAAATGGATAATAGAATGAAGAAGCGAATTTAACTGAATAGGACATAATCATTGTATTGTAATAACCGTTTTCATCAAGAATTTCTCTTAAAGCTTGGATTCTTCCATCCATCATATCAGAAGGTGCTACAATATCTGCACCTGCTTCTGCATGGGACAATGCAACTTTTGCAAGATATTCCAAGGATTCATCATTTAAGATTTCAAAGCCAAAGTCGGTGTCATCATTCTCTTCAATCAATCCGCAATGGCCATGAGAAGTGTATTGGCATAAGCAAACATCGGTAATGATAACTAAATCAGTTTCCTCTTTAAGCTTGCGAACAGTTCTTTGAACAATCCCTGTTGAAGCGAATGCCGGTGATCCGATTTCATCCTTCTTTTCTGGACTTGGAATACCGAAAACAATGATGGATTTCAAGCCTTTAGCTTCCAATTCCTTTGCATATTCCACACAGTCATTTAAAGAATACCTGTATTCTCCAGGCATTGTGGAAATAGCCTCCTTTTCACCATCCTTAAGGTCTTCCTTAACGAATATTGGATAAATCAAATCCTCTTTATTCAATTTGGTTTCACGTACAATGTCTCTAATTTTAGAGTTTTTCCTATATCTTCTCATTCTTGTAATTGGAAAATTCATGATTTCACTTCTTAATGATTATGTTTAAAAAATATTATTTTAAATTTAATTCTAGATTAAAAAAGAATAATTTAAAATAATTTTAACTTATTCTTTAAAGTTATTCATATATTAATATATTAAATTACTAATATAAATTTTAATATAATTTAATATAAAATTGAAATAAATTCAGATAAAAACTTAAACTATATTAATGGAAATAAAAATATTTAATATTAGAAAATTAAAATTGAGAAAATGAACAAACTTATAATAATTTAATAAAATATTTTGAGGAATTATATGACAAACACTATTGGAAAAATATTTTCAATTACAAGTTTCGGTTCCAGTCATGGAAAAGCACTTGGAGCAGTTGTAGATGGCTGTCCTGCTAATTTGGAACTTAGCGAAGAGGACATTCAAATTGAATTGAATAAAAGAAGACCCGGAACAAGTGCATTAACAACATCCAGACAGGAAGGGGATAAGATAGAAATAGTATCTGGAATATTTGAAGGGAAAACAGATGGAACCCCAATCACTGGAATCGTCTATAACACTAATCAAAAATCTAAGGATTATTCAAACATTAAAACCACTCCAAGGCCAGGACATGGAGATTACTGCTGGTTGGAAAGATATGGAATTTACGACTACAATGGAGGAGGCCGTGGAAGCGGTAGAATCACCATAGGACATGTTATTGGAGGAGCTATTGCAAAGAAA
>JAGCLR010000349.1 GCA_017646885.1 Methanobrevibacter sp.
ATAAATCTTAAATTCGACATCATTATACTTTGAGCTCATTTGAATCAATAGGTTGGCTATGCCATAAACGTTTCTCCTGTTGGAGCAGATTAAGGCGACATTATTGTCTTGAGACCTTGAAATGGCCAATTCGATCTTTGAATAGGATTCCTCAAGTTTAGAATAGATATCACTGGTCTCTTCAACAGACTCTGATTCGTCCAAACCAATGATTACCTCATTTGACTCTTTTAAGCCATTTACAATGATTTCCTTGTCTTTTATATATGTATCCAAATCGCTTAAGTCAATATTGTCATAATTGACTATGATGTCTGCTTCAATTATGGCATTGAATACGTTTATGGTAATGTTTCCTATATCAGAACCCATGCTAATAAGATTAATCATCATATCACCTTTTAAGGGACTTTCCTTTATTGTTTTTGTCTTTTGAAAATCTTTAGTAAATAATTGATTTAGCTAAAAATAGCTAAACCTAAAATAAATAGAATAAAGGCGCTAATAGCTCACTTGTAGATTCAGTGGAACCACCAGATGAACCTCCTGAAGAAGAGCCTCCACCGGATGAGGAACCGCCACTTGAACCGCCAGAAGATCCTCCTGAAGAAGAGCCTCCATCAGATGAGGAACTTGATCCTGAATCGGATGCGCTTGAGGATGAACTTGAGGAACTGGAACTGGAACTTGAGCTAGAGCTTGAACTGCTGGTACTAGAACTTGACTTGTATTTTGAGCTTGAACTTGATTTTGAACTTGAATTATAGTCATCTTCCAATATGGAATAGCTATTGTCATCAGCATCAAATATTTTCAAGATTGAATCAACCTTTAAAGTATCCAACTTAACTTCAATACCGTTTATTGTGTGTTCAGCAGTAGCTGTAGCAATGATCTTGTAATCAGGCTCACCGTTAATAATGATTGAACCTGATTTACCGCTAGGTTTGGAATAACCGAAAGCGGTTACGGTTACATTGAACTCCTCCTTGTCAGTGTCGTCAACGGTTGTGATGGTCATGTTCTCCACATTGACCCCATCGACATCCGCCACCTCTGAGAGCTTATCTGCCAATTCAAATCTATTTGTTACATTTACATTGTCCGGATCTTTAATAAGCAATCCGCCAACATTGTCAGGACTGAAAAATGAGGTTACAGTGCTGACTTGCATATTTATTAATTCTCCTGGATCAGGAACTTCTCCAGTTGCTAAAGTATAGGAACTGAATAGCCCTATTTCAAAAAATACAAAAAACAACAATAGTATAAGTATTATTCTTGAAATTTTCATTTTGTATACCTTTTTGAATTAATTTTTAAATTATCTTTTATAAGCCATATTGTTTTATATTTCATCACAAAAACTTTTACTTTCCATAGCCTTCAATAAGTTTTAAATGGGATGAAGATATAATGTTAGTATCTTATAATGATATAGTTTATATTATTTATATATAATAAGATTATCGAAAAATAATGCAATATAGATTATTTTATTAACAATAAAAAGATAATATAAATATAAGATTGAATTAAAAATATTAACGAATGTAATGGAACTGTTTGTGAGCAAAATCCAATGATGATGAGATGATTTTGCCAAAATTAAGGAATGATTGAAATGACTGCTGAAATTCTAATTAAATTTGCTAGGAAAGGGATAATATTGTCCCCAGAGGCTTATGATTTAATCAAAAACTCTAAAAATCCTATAAATTTAAGTTCAGAAATTATCGTGAAATTGAAAAGCGGAAATTATGCTAAAGATATGGTTCCAGTTGA
>JAGCLR010000044.1 GCA_017646885.1 Methanobrevibacter sp.
GAAACGAAAATTGAAATAATAAAATAAAGAAATACACATAGCGCAACTGGCATATATCGTTAGAGAGAAGAAGTATCTGGTCTGCGTTTGTTTTGTATGGAGGACCAAAGAAAATAAATAATCAACATTATGATACCAAAGTTTGAAAAATTCCTCTATCCATTTCTTTTGTTTCTAAAAGAAGGAGAATTAACTACATCTCAAATGATAGAGAAGATATCTCTGTATTTTGAATTAACAGAAGAAGACAAACAACTGTGTACTAAGAGTGGATCTGTTACGCAATTACGTGATCGAGTTGGATGGTCAAGACAATATTTGAGAAGGGCTTTATTTATTGAAATTCCCCAGCATGGCGTTTACAGGATAACTCAAAGAGGTTTGGACTATTTAAACACTCATACAGATTTGACTATTGATGATCTTCTTGAATATCCTGAGTATGCTGCATACAATACTTCACATAAGAAGAAAAGTTCTTCTCCGGTAGTTTTGACACATGTTGAAGTGTCTTCAGAGTTGACTCCTACCGAGCAGTTAGAGCAAGCTTTTGAGAGCATCTCAAATGACTTGGCTGCTGACCTATTGTCTAAAGTAATGGAGCAAACACCTTCATTCTTTGAGCATTTGGTTGTTGATCTATTGGTGAAAATGGGTTATGGTGGTGCGTATTCTGATGCTGCACAAGTTACTCAATTAACCAATGATGAAGGAATTGATGGCATTATTTATGAAGATAAATTAGGTTTAGATAAAATATACCTACAAGCCAAACGTTGGACTAATCCAGTTGGTCGTCCTGTTATTCAACAGTTTGCTGGGGCATTGGTAGGACAAAATGCTACGAAGGGTGTATTTATTACCACTTCTTCGTATAGCAAAGAGGCTCGCAATTATGTAGCAGGATTACACCAAAAGATTGTTCTTATTGATGGCTCTGAATTAGCTAAATACATGATAGAGTATAATGTCGGAGTTAGCGTAAAAAAAGTCTATGAGGTTAAACGAATAGATACGGATTATTTTGACGAGTAACAGAGGAAGAGAAGACATACTATCATAGATTTGACTAAAAAAGCGAAACGAATTTGGGTAATGGAATAAGAACAGGAAACAATATATGACAAAGAAAAAAAATACAGTTTTAGATTTGTTTTGTGGATGTGGTGGGCTATCAAAAGGGTTTGAGATGGCAGGGTATAATATTGTATTAGGAGTGGATTTTAACGAGCCTGCTCTTAAAACTTTTGCATACAATCATAAAAACAGTAAAACTCTATGTGGTGACTTATCTGCTCCAGACACATTTAACAAAATAGATAATATCTTAGGGGAAACCAAAGTAGATGTAATTATAGGTGGTCCTCCTTGTCAGGGTTTTAGTTTAACGGGAACTAGGAACTTCGATGATGAAAGAAATAAACTCTATCTGGCTATGATAGAAACTGTAAAGCGATATTCACCAAAGGCATTTGTGATTGAAAATGTGCCTGGAATGGCTACTCTTTATAATGGTGAAGTGAAGGATGAAATCATCAAGCGATTTACAAAAATGGGTTATGTAGTCAGCCACAAAATTCTTTGTGCCGCTGATTATGGAGTTCCACAAATCCGTAAAAGGCTTATATTTGTAGGAGTAAAGCAAGGATTAGATCAGTTTGAATTTCCACCAGTTACTAATACACCAGACAATTATATAACTTGTGAGCAAGCTATTGGAGATTTACCTTCTTTGGAATTTACACTCGGTGCAGATGAATCTCAATACGAAAGCCAACCTATAACAGAATATCAAAAAACAATGAGAGGAAAATGTTCTGTTCTCTATAATCATAAGGCTATTGATCATAAGCAATTTGTTAAAGATACCATTGCACTAGTGCCAGACGGTGGAAATTACAAAGACCTTCCCAAAGGAGTAGGTGAAAGTAGAAATTTCCATATGGCTTGGACTCGATACAGAAGTGACAAACCATCCAGAACTATTGATACTGGTCATAGAAATAACTTCCACTATAAATGGAATCGTTGTCCTACAGTAAGAGAAAGTGCAAGATTACAATCATTTCCAGATAATTTTGTTTTTTTAGGTACAAAAACTCAACAAGATAGGCAAGTTGGTAATGCTGTACCTTGTTTACTGGCTAAAGCAATAGGAGTTCAATTATTGTCTTACCTTAAATAGTAATGAATAGGAAGATTCAAACTATAGATTTATTTGCAGGATGTGGAGGTCTACTAGATGGATTTCTACAAGAAGGACATTATAACTCGTTAGCTTGTGTAGAATGGGAGCAAGCCCCTTGTTTGACACTAGCAAATCGGTTACAAACAAGATGGAATCATTCAGAAGCAAATAACGAAGTTATTCGTTTTGACATACAAAGAACTGATGAGTTATTAAACGGTTTTAACGATTCCGAATACGGCAATCATATTGGACTTAACAAACTGATTGGAAAGAAAAAAGTAGATGTAATTATAGGTGGTCCTCCTTGTCAAGCATACTCCTTAGCAGGGCGTATTAGGGACATAAATGGGATGAGAGATGATTATAGAAATTACTTATTCGAAAGTTATTTAAGAGTAGTACAATACTTTCAGCCTAAATTTTTCATTTTTGAAAATGTTGTAGGTATGCTAAGTGCAGCTCCAGACGGTACACCTATTGTTGATAAAATTAAACAAGCATTTAATGATGCAGGTTACGCTGTAATAGAT
This sequence comes from Methanobrevibacter sp., assembly GCA_017646885.1. Next base: position 2,722 of record JAGCLR010000044.1, read on the forward strand.
AACTTTAAGGAAGCTTTATTTGATGTAGCGGATTTTGGTATCCCACAACACAGAAACCGTGTAATAATTCTAGGTGTTAATAAGAATTATTTTGATTCTAGTGTGATCACTACAATTATTGAAGATTTCTATAAAAATAAAATGCCTTCACATTTTCGTAAACAAAAAACCGTTGCTGAGGCAATAGGTGATTTACCTAAACTATATCCACTTGATGATAAAATTTCTGTTAATGGTAGAAAATATTCTCATTCACCAATAACAAGTGAAGGTGTATTAAATCACTCACCTAGATTCCATAGCAAAAGGGATCAGCAAATTTTTCAGCTTTTAGCGAGTGACATCGAGCGAAAAGAGTATAAATACACCAAAATAGAAGCCTTAAAAAAACTGTATACGGAAGTTACTGGCAAGACTAGCAATATACATAAATTTTATGTATTAAGAAAAGACGAGCCTAGTAATACCATACCTGCTCATCTCTATAAAGATGGGCTGAGACATATTCACCCAGATTCCACACAAGCCAGATCAATAACAGTAAGAGAAGCTGCTAGGCTACAAACTTTTGCAGATGATTTCGAGTTCTTAGGTTCAACAATGGCTCAATACAAAATGATTGGTAATGCTGTACCTTCAGAGTTTGCTCGTATTATTGCTAGTTCGCTATACTCAATCATTATAAAATATTGTTAATATGTCAAAGTATTACATCCACAAAGTAGGACATCAAGAAATGGGGTCGGTACAAAATAGAGGAGATAGACCCGCTAGAGGTAGATATTTCTTTATATCTAAATCCTGCTTAGAATTTTTCCCACACATTTCTTCTGTTGTGATGAATGATAAAATTGTCCTATCCATCATTCCTATGATAGAAGGTGCTTCTGAAAAAAAAGTATGGTGTACTATGGACTACCATAATCAAAAGTTTGCTGATATTGAATATGTAGGAAAAAATCCTAGAAATGAAATCAGATTATATATGAATAATGCTATTGATCCAGATAGGCAATATTTTTTCAAAGGGGATTTAGCAGTATTTGAAAAATTTGAGAATGAGGATGGACTATGCTATAGCCTAACAAGAATATCTCCCGTACACGAGGAATACGAAGCTCTTTTAGACTTGGTAGAAACAAATGATAGCAGATTCCATTCTAATTTGTTATTAGAAAGTGAATTTGATTTTATTAAAAAACCAGATTGGGACTCTATTTCTGACATTGTGGTTACACAAGAAGCTCAAGCTGTGATCCAACAAGAATCCGCTTCTATTATTGAAACCATATCAGAAGATCAAAATGATAACAGCTTAGAAGAATCAATGGGAAGTTCTATCTTTAATTCCACATTGTTCCACGATTTAGTAATGCACGCATATGATTATAAGTGTGCTATTACTGGTAAAGTTATCAGATTTAAGGAAGGGAATGTAGACCTATATAATTTAGAAGCTGCACATATAAAACCGCAAGCTCACGAAGGAACATTCCTTCCTTGCAATGGAATAGCATTAAGCCGAGATATGCACTTTGCTTTTGATAAAGGTTTCTTTACCATTTCTGATGATTATGTTATTGTCGTTTCAGAGAAATTAAAAGGGCATTGGTTTTATGATCAGTATAATGGACATAAAATTTATGTGCCTACAGAGCCATTTTATAGACCTCAAAGCCAATTTTTAAGACATCATCGAGAAAAGGTTTTCGAAACATTTAGACAAATCCGAAGACTAGGAGCAAAATAAAAGGAAGCTTAATCGCATCGAGTTAACACTTAACAGTTAACACATGATTGAATGTGGTAGTGTGATGTGGTGGAAAAAAGAATAAATCTATGACCGACCGATTAGAACAACTTCTAAATACCTTTACCGAAGTCCGAGAGTGTGACTACAAAGGTGAACATTATTCCGTGAGGGATAATGGTGCTATCATGCGCCATCCCAAGACCACAAGAGGAAGTGGAGGAGTAAGAGTTAGGTAATAAATAAGGAGTCTAAATATACGTAAAACAATAACAAGCCATTATGTATCCACGCGACAATATATTTAATATTTATTACAATATTGGTAAACGTCTTCCTTTTCAAGTAAAACGATGTGAAATAGGTTTGATGCGTTCTATAAATTGGGAAACCAGATTGAGTACAAGAGGAAGAACATTTATGGTGGAAAGAATCGAACCTAAAGGAAGATATGGCAAAGCATATGGATATTGTTTGGTAGACAATGAATTAAGTGAGGAATACTTAAGATTTTATTACCCAGATTATAAGGCAGGCGAAATAGTAGAGATTCCATGTGCAGGTTGTGGGGAATGGGTTTTAATTGATGTTCCAAATGTTGACTTAAATGAAATATTTCCTATGCATCAGCCAGAAGAAATAATCCCATTTGGCAAGTATAAAGGCAAAAGTTTACAAGAAATATATGACATAGATCCTAAATATATTTTTTGGTTATTAGACCAGGACCCATATTATACAGTTAATATACCAAAATTGATAGGTGTAGAAGCAAAAACAGAGGAGGAATTTCAACAAATATGTTTATCGGAATACGATAGGTTGTACCCAAAACTGACTGCAGAGTCAATAATAAAAACAGGCAAATATAAAGATAAATCTTTCGCAGAAGTAGCATTAGATGATCCTAATTATATAGATTGGTTTTTAGCTAATACAAAAGAGAGAATAGATTACGATTCCTTCTATAAACTAAAGCAACGATAATTCCCCCCTCCCATCAACATATATTTTCATGTGATAAAATGAATATCTTGTTCAAAATATTACTAGCAGCTGTGAGCACCATCTTTTGCGTTGCGCTGGTTTACACCATATGCAGAGTATGGAAAAGGCGAATTTCATATTATGGGTCACGCAATATTGCTTGCCAAGACGAACCACACAATAAAAAACTCAGAAAAGTACAGGACGAAATGTTTGAAGAACTTTA
>JAGCLR010000350.1 GCA_017646885.1 Methanobrevibacter sp.
GTTGGATATAGGGCTCCTTATATGAAAAAGGCAAGTCAGATGATTCTTGATGAAATGGATTTGAATGATATTTTCAATATGGATTATGAAGAGGCATTTGACCTAATCTTAAAAATGCCGGGTGTAGGTCCTAAAGTTGCAGACTGCATTTTATTGTATGGATTCGGGTTTGAAGAGGCATTTCCATCTGATGTTTGGATTAAAAGGATAGTTTCTCATTTATACTTTGATGGAGAGGAGATTTCTGCAGATAAGACAAGAGATTTTGGCATAGAGCACTTTGGCGATTATGCAGGTTATGCCCAACTCTACTTATTCCATTATGCACGTAAGTCAGGTTTAATGGAAAAAATTAGGAAATGATTATTTTTGATATGGCATTAAGGGGTTTTTGTATGAAAAAAAGATTTTTAGCATTGGCATTATTTGGAATTAGCCTATTTTTATTATTGTCTTCAGTTAGTGCTGAAGAGATAGGTTCTGATGATTCTAATCCAAATATTGAAGTTTTTGGCCAAGAGCAATCAATTGACACTTCTGAAGTTTCCAGTGATGATGCTAATTCAGATATTTCTTTGGATGAGGATACTGAGTCCAATAGCAATGAAACTAATAATTCAAGTATTGATTCTTCAAAAACTCCTTATAAGTTTTCATCCGCTAAAAATATCAGTACAACATATGGGAAAAAGGCAAAATTCTCTGTAAAAGTCCTTAATAATGAAGGAAAAGCTATCAATCACACATTAGTGACTTTTAAGGTTTCTGGAAAAACCTATAACCGTTACACAAATGTCAGCGGAATAGCTTATCTTTATCTAAATTTGAATGCAGGAAAATATGCAATCAAATACAATGCAAGCGGCATTTCAGGAAAGAATTACTGCACTGTAAAGAATTATTATAAAATCACCAATTACAAATGGAAATCTGGAGCTAACGTTTTAAAGAATAAGAGGATTAAGGCGAATGTTCCAAACTCTGCACTTGTAAGAAAGATCATTAAGTTTGCAAAATCCGGCACTCCAGTTATCAAATTCAAGGGAGGAAAGGGAAAAGTCGTATTCATCACTGCAGGATGCCATGGAAATGAAATACCTTCTCAAGTTGCTGCGATGAAATTGATCAAGTATTTGGAGACACATTATATCAATGGTACAGTTTATGTCATGCCATTCATGAATCCAAAGGGAACTGCAGCAAATGTCAGGGATTACAAAGGGGTTCACTTGAATAAAAAAGCTAATAAGAAAGGAACCATCTCCTATAAGACAGTCAAATTGATCAAGAAGTTCAAATGTGATGCTTACGGTGATTTTCATGCTACAAGGCCTGGCGGTAAGCCTGGTAAGGATTTGGTTTTTGGAACCTATAAACCTACTAAAAAAAGTGCAACAATTGCCAAGTATATTGCTAAAAATGCAAAAGTGAAATACAAGATTTATAAAAAGGCAGGGGTGGAGTATCCTGGCGCTTTGGAAGATGAAGTAAACTTAAAAGGGATTCCTGCTGTAACCTGTGAAGTGATTAGCCATCACGGAAAGATTAAAAAAGGGTCTGTTTCCAAGTCATTATTGATGATGAAAACACTTTTGAAATACAATAAGATTCTTTGATTTTAAGATTTAAGGCCTTTACTATTTTTTTAATTAGAATAGATAATTTAGTTTTTATTCTTCAAACTCTTTTTCAAGCAAGATTGTAACTGGCCCATTGTTCAATAGGCTTACTTTCATGAATGCTCCAAAGACTCCAGTTTCACATTGAACGTCTTCGCTGCATTTTTCTACAAAATAGTCAAACAATTCAGTTGCTTTATCTGGTGCTAATGCCTTATGGAATGAAGGTCTGTTCTTTTTGGTTTTTCCATATAGTGTAAATTGAGGAACAAGGAGAAGTTTGCCCCCTATATCCTTTACAGAAAGATTCATTCTTCCTTCATCATCTGGGAAGATTCTAAGTTTTGTAAGTTTTCTAGCCAGATATTCAACTTCTTTTTCTGTATCAGTTTGGCCAAATCCAACTAAAACCATTAGTCCTTCATCAATCTGGCCTGTGATTTCTCCTTCAACTTCTACACTAGCGTTTGTTACTCTTTGAATGACCAATTTCATATTGTTGCCCTTTAATTTTTAATCTTATATTATATTTCTTTTTGATTCTTAAATATCTTTTTTGGATTGATTTTTAATTTTTTAACTGTTTCATTATTAACTGTTTCAAATGAAACATTTATATTACATAAAGTCCAATATAGTATTGAAAAGTATTACTTTTAATTTAATTTATTTATTAAATTTATTTATTTAATCAATGAAATATTAGATTTATTTTAATCAGGTGAAAATTATGGAAAGTGAAAGCTTTCAAGGAATAATGGACAGCTCTCCTTTAATTGCATGGATTCATAATCTATCAAAAAATCATTTCAAATACCTGAAGTCAAAGATCAGCGAGTTTGATTTAGGCCATGAGATAAGGTATATCATGATGATTTACGACAATCCTTGCATTTCCCAGGATGATTTGGTGGTAATGTCTGGCCAAAGCAAAGGAAACATTGCCAAATCATTGAAGAAACTGGAGGATGAGGGATACATTAAAAGAGAGGTCAATCCAGAAAACAGAAGAAAATACA
>JAGCLR010000351.1 GCA_017646885.1 Methanobrevibacter sp.
GGTATACCAAACTGCAGAGTCAAGCTTGAATCTTATGGAAGAGCTTAAGAAACTTGACCATGAATTTATCATTTATGGATTCCATAAGGATGAAGTTGATGAGAATTTAACTTACAGGTCATTCAATGAAGACCAAATCTATGAAGACATGAGAACCGCTAAGGCGATTATAGTAAATGGTGGTTTCACAATGATTTCAGAAGCCATTTACCTTAAGAAACCTATCTACAGCACTCCTGCACATAAAAACTTTGAGCAGATACTAAACGGTTTCTATGTCGAAAAACTTGGCTTTGGAGAAACTCATGAAAGTTTGGATGTTGAAAAGATTGAAAGCTTCCTGAACAATCTCGACAAGTATCAGGAAAACTTGAATAAGGTTGAGCCATGGGACAATACTGAAATCCTTAAGGATCTTGACTTAAGCATTGAAAAATATGCAAGGCTTGATTAGCGTTTAAATTAAAAAATAAGCATTTTATAATCTTTTCTTAAAAACTATTTTTTTGCTTCATGTAATTGCATGACATTGCATGAAACTTATTTTTTATAATTTTAGAAAAAGGATTTTTAAAGAAAATAATAGTTTTATTAATTACGAACTAAAACAAATGAGATAAAAAAAAGAAAAGAATTGAGTGTTATAAAGTTACACCCATTTCTAATTGTTCAGTAAGTTCCTTGTATCTGTTACGGATAGTTACTTCAGTTACACCTGCAACTTCTGCAACATCTCTTTGGGTTTTTCTTTCACCTAATAAAACAGATGCAATGTATAATGCAGCAGCAGCTACACCAGTTGGACCTCTACCGGAAGTTAAACCTTTTTCCATTGCCTTTTCAATGATTTCAATGGATCTGGATTGAACTTCACCAGACAAACCAAGTTCACTTGCAAATCTTGGAACATAGTCTACTGGAGATGTAGGAGGTAATTTAATGTTCAATTCTCTTGTCAAGAATCTGTAAGTTCTACCAACTTCTTTTTTACTTACTCTAGAAACTTCAGCAATTTCATCTAAAGTACGAGGTACTTTACATCTTCTACAAGCTGCATACAATGAAGCAGCTACAACACCTTCAATACTTCTTCCACGGATAAGCTTGTTTTCTACAGCACTTCTGTAAACAACGGAAGCAGCTTCCCTTACGCTTCTTGGAAGACCTAATCTTGAAGAGTCTCTGTCTAATTCACTTAAAGCGAAAGCCAAGTTACGTTCAGTAGCACCGGAAATCCTGATTTTTCTTTGCCATTTTCTTAAACGGTACCATTGAGCTCTGTTTCTTGCAGGAATATCTCTACCATAGATGTCCTTATTCCTCCAATCAATCATTGTACTTAAACCTTTATCGTGAATAGTGTAAGTAATAGGAGCACCTACTCTTGTACGTTTGTCTCTTTGTTCATGGTCGAATGCTCTCCATTCAGGACCCATATCTACAAGGTTTTCATCAATAACTAATCCACAGTTAGCACAAACCACTTCTGCCCTTTCGTAATCTCCAATCAAATCAGTTGAACCACATTGTGGACATACGGTTTGTTTTTCTGGCTCAGAGTCATCTTTTTGTCTTCTTCTTGAAGTTCTTTTGGAATTTTGAAGAACTTCTTCAGATAATCCTTCTTTCGTGTTAATCTCTCCTATTATATTAATTTGACTAGCTTTTCCCAAATCAGAGAAAAACCTTTTAATTTTCTCTAAGAAATGAATAGAGAATGAATTTTTTTAAATTATCTATTTGCTTCTTCTTTTTCTGGAATTGGATCTCCTATTTTTAGAATTCTTGGAATTTTTGGAATTACCTTTTGAACTCTTTCTTGATTTGGAGTTCTTATTTTTCTTATTGAGTTTTTCCATTTCACTTTTAGTGGAAACAAATAGTTTTTCACCATGTCTACTTTCAAGATCCCTTCTATTTACTGACCTAAAAATATTTACGGAAACGTATGGATTCTTAACTGGGCCAAAAATAGAATATACCTTACCTATTTTCTGCTTATCATTGGTAAATACAAAAGCTCCAGCTGGAGGAGTCTTTGTGGTTTTTACAATAAGCTTTCCAGAATTGGCAAGGTGTGAGATGTTTCCTAATAATTTCATCAAATCACCTTAAAAATAAACATTAGTACATTTAATATAATGGCATTATAGTATATAAATGTTTCGATGCCTTTATATATAAAAAAATTTCTTCTTAAAAAGTATTACTAAAAAGTCCTAATAAAAACTTTTTAATATAGCATATTCATTCTTTAATCAACAAACAATTGATTAATAATAGTTATATTGGGCTATATATAAAGGTTATGGATTTGTGGAAGGAACAGTGAGAAAGGAACAGTAAATAATAATAGTAAACAGAAATAAAATAGAATTATGAATGAAATTAGCGAGTTGCAGGAAATTATAGACAATAGCGACAATATTGTATTCTTCGGAGGAGCAGGTGTTTCAACAGAAAGCGGAATACCTGATTTCAGATCTGAAAAGGGAGTTTTTAAAAGCTTGGAAAAATATGGGCACAACCCAGAATATCTGGTTTCACATACTTACTACATGAATCATCCTGAAGAGTTTTTCAATTATTACAAGGAAAATCTCATTTTCAAGGATGCAATGCCAAATCCTGCTCATTTAAAGCTTGCTGAACTTGAAAAAGCAGGCAAGCTAAAAGCGGTCATCACTCAAAATATAGATGGATTGCATCAAAAGGCAGGAAGCA
>JAGCLR010000352.1 GCA_017646885.1 Methanobrevibacter sp.
AAGACATACGCTATCTGCCTTTTCCTCATTGAACCAATCAAGAAAACCTTTTTTATGAAGGGCTCTAGTACCATTTACATTCCATGAAATAAGTCTTATATCAGTCATAAATATCACATGTAAGAAATAAGTAAAAAAATTAATTTTTAAAATATTAAATAATAAAAAAATAAGAAAAATAGAATAAAAAAAGTTTGATTAATTAATCAAACTTTACTCCTTCCTCTAAAGGAACTTCTCTTAACCAGCTGATATCACTCTTATAGAGCATTCTGATATCAGAAAGGTCATATCTAATCATAGCGAGACGTTCAATACCTAAACCAAATGCTAAAGCAGGAGTATTGATTCCTAAAGGCTCTAGAACTTCTGGTCTGAACATTCCGCAACCACCAAGCTCAATCCAGCTTTCCTTTTCTTCCAAATAGATTTCACACTCAGTTGAAAGATAGGTGTAAGGGAAATAAGCAGGTCTGAATCTTACTTCAAATCCTAATTTCTTATAGAATTCCTTTAAAGTACCTAATAAGTTTTGATAATTGATTCCAGGAGCAGCAACAAGTCCTTCAACTTGATGGAACTCTGGTAAATGCTTGTAATCGAAGGTTTCTCTTCTGAATACCCTACCTACTGAAAACATTTTGATAGGAAGTTCGCCTTTTGCCAATCTTTGGGTGGAGATTCCAGTGGTATGTGTTCTTAAAACGGATTGGCGAGCAATATCCTCATCCCAATCATAGTTCCAACCTTCAGAACCTGTATTTCCACCATCTTCATGAGTTCTTGCAACTCTTTGAACAAGTTCATCATCTGGCAAATCGCAAGTCAATGGATTCTTTACATAAAATGTGTCCTGCATTTCTCTTGCAGCATGATCTTGAGGTTGGAAAAGAGAATCAAAATTCCAGAAAGCAGACTCCAAATAATCACCTTTATCTTCAGTAAAGCCCATATTCAAGAAGATTTCTCTAATTTCCTGAATGATTCTTCTTAAAGGATGCTCTTTACCTGGGAAGAATATAGGGTACTCTGCATTGATGTCATAAGGTCTGTATTTCAAGTCTTTCCAAGATCCTTCCTTAAGCTGTTGATGAGTCAATTGGGTAGCTTCCTCTTCAATGGTAAAGCCAATCTCTAAAATCTCACGACCTAAGTCTGTTAATTCAAAGCTATGTAAAGTTGTCTTTTGTTCAGCAATGAGGTTTTTCCTCTCTTTAAGTGAAGATAAACCTTTAGCCATGTCCTCATCTAATTGCTCTTTAGAGACTTGTGCCTTTTCAATAAGGGTTTTTAATAAGGATTCATCATCACCTAACTTATCTTTGCTGGATTCACCTACATCAGTAATGGACAATACTCCCTTATCCATTTTTGCCCAGCTTTTACGAACTAACCAACCAATTGAGATATTGACTTCTTTTTTGTCGAGCCCTTCTAAACTAGCCAAATCCTTCATGGCCAATTGCTTTTTATCCTGCAATACCTTTAGGATTCTCCTTTCAGGAAGGCCTATTTCAGCATATTTTTTACCATAATCAGTTAAACTAAATTTCTCTTTTGTATCCTTGTTTACAATTATGATTCCTTTAGAAGCTAATGAACCTGCAGCACTCATAACTGATTTAATATTCAAACCAGTGTTTTCAGCTATTTCTTCAGGAGTTGCATTTTCATTAATTTCTAACTCTTTTAATAGCTTTTTTTCATAAATATGTAATTCATTAATAATTTTATTAATATTTTCACTCATCTAAACACCAGATGCATTTTTATAATTAATTGATAAGAATAATTGATAGATTATATTTAATAGTTTATTTAATGAAAAAATTATTCAAAATATCTATCATTTCATAATATTATAATATATCTCTAATCTAATTAATAAATATATTCAAAAATAGAAATTTTTAATTTAAAATAAAATTAGAATAGCAATGATAAAAATTAGATAAATTAGAGAATAAAAGAAAGAAAAAGAAGATAAAATATAAGAAAATAAGAATTGAAATTAGAAATTATCTGCAAGATATGATAAGAATATGGATGCTGCAGTTAAATCAGCAGTTGTTCCAGGATTCAATTTGTTATCATAAAGATAATCATCAAATTCCAATAATTTTTCAACAAATGAATCATCATCCTTAAATTCCAAAATCTCACTTGCTTTTTGAGATACTGATTCTGCCACTTCATTTCCATATTTTCTTGAGATTAAAGTGTCTGGAATCTGAGATAAAATTGTCATGAATGTTAAAACAGTAGCATTATTGATTACATCAACATCATCAGAGGTTTTCCAAAAGTTTGAAAAGCAAGGATAACCAATTTCAAAACAAACTGGCATCTTATTGGTGAGTTCATTAGCTAATCTGTCCCAACCTGCTGAAATTTCCAAAACATCAAACATTGTCTGATTGTTTGCACGCAATTCGTC
>JAGCLR010000353.1 GCA_017646885.1 Methanobrevibacter sp.
ACTAATAGATTTTTATCTATTATTCTTCTTTTTTTAACTATTTTTTATTTTTATTAAATTTTCTTGTTTTATTTTATTTTTTAATATTTTTTGTGTCTGTTTTTTTTTTAAATTTTAATAACAAAATTTATATTTTATATCTAAAATAAGTAAGTTTATTAATTTTTAAATATAAAGATATTATTGATAAAGAAATTTTAAAAAATTAAATTATAATACTTATTATTAGGCAGGGATAAACTTGTTTGATTCATTAAAGAAAAAATTTGCTGATGCAAGTGGTAAATTAAGAAATAAAGTCGAAGATGAAGCTAAAGAAGAGAATAATGTAGAGTTAATCGAAGAATCTAGCGAAGAGACTTTTGACGAAATTGAATCTGAAGAATTGGAAAGTTCTGAAGGTGAAGCGGAAGATTTCGAAGAGTTTGAAGATGAAGATTTTGATAATCTTGATGAAATTTCAGAAGAGGAATTGGATGCAATGCTAGATGCTTCTTTAGAGGAAGATAAAGAGGATGATGAAAAGGAAAAATCCGGTTTCTTAGGCTTCTTGAAAAGAGACAAGAAAGAAGATCTTGAAGAAGAATCAGAGGAAGAATCTGAAGATGCTGAAGAAGAAACAGTAGAAGAAGTGGAAGAAGAAGGCATTGAAGATGAATCTGAAGAAATAGAAGAGGAAGCAGAAGAATCAGATGAATCTGAAGAAGAATCTAAAAAATCCAAACGTTCATTATTCAGACGTAAAAAGAAGGAAGACTCTGATGATGAGTCTGAAGATGAAGATAAAAAGGAGAAATCAGGCAGATTCTTATCATTCATTAAGGAAAAGTCAATATCTGAAGATGATGTTGAAGATATCCTATTTGAACTTGAATTAGGTCTTTTGGAAGCAGATGTGGCAATGGACGTTTCAAGTGTTGTTGTCGAGTCAGTTAAAGATGAATTGGTTGGCCAAAAGATAAAAAGAAGCAGTGATATTGAGGAATACACTTACAAAGCTCTTAAAAATGCAGTGGCTAAAATCATTGACATTGATGGAAAATCAATGACTGAACTCCTTGAAGAGAAAGTGGCTCAAGGGGAGCCTCTTGTTGTAATGCTTGTAGGTATCAATGGTACTGGAAAAACCACAACTATTGGTAAATTGTCTAATTATTACATTAAAAAAGGATACACTCCAGTTATTGCCGCATCAGATACATTTAGGGCAGGAGCTATTGAACAAGTCCAATATCATGCAGACAATTTAGGCGTTAAATTGATCAAGCATGAAAAGGGATCTGACCCTGCAGCTGTAGCATTTGATGCAGTTCAGCATGCTAGAGCTAAAGGAAAAGAGCTTGTACTGATTGACACTGCTGGAAGAATGCAAACAAACACCAATTTGATGGATGAGATGAAGAAGATTCGTAGGGTCTCTAAACCTGATTTGGTTGTATTTGTAGGTGATGCATTAACCGGTAATGATGCAACTGAACAGGCAAGAAAATTCAATGAAGCTATTGATATCGATGGTGTCATACTTACCAAGGCAGATGCCGATTCAAAAGGTGGTGCTGCACTTTCAATTGGTTACATCATTAAAAAGCCAATTCTATTCTTGGGTATGGGACAATCCTATGATGACATTAAGGAATATGATGCTGACTGGATGTTAGAGCAAATATTCTCTTAAATTTTCATCATTTTTTATTTTTTATTTCTTTTTATCTTTTTATTCCTTTTTTATATTATTTTACTAATTTTAATCAATTTTAAAGCTAAATTTACTTAATTTTAAAGTTAAATTTATATATTAATTTTATAAATATATTATATATTAACTAAGTAAAATTTTGTTTAATATTTTGCATAATCTATTAAATGTTGTATTTTTACTTATTATGTTGAACGATTTTTAATTTTATTCATTAATCTGAAAATGTCTTTTTTGGATTTTTAAAATAAAATTTGTTTATCGTTTTATTCGTATTTTTTTAATTTTTTACAAAATGGTGTGATTATGGAAATGAATAGAAATTTAAAAATTGGATTGATTGTAGCTATTTCTGTAATAGCTCTTTTCGTTTTATCCTTGCTAATTACCAATGCACCAGCTGGAGACGATAATGCAGTTCGTTTCGGTATTTTAACTCTCTTACCGCCTCTTGTGGCTATTGCTTTAGCATTCATAACCAAAGAGACTATTTTATCTTTGTTTATTGGGGTTTTCGTTGGAGAATTTATGGTATCCGTTAACGATTTAAACATTATCAGCTCTGCTATCAATGCATTTTTAGCAATGGGTACTCAAATTATTTCTTGTATGGCTGATCCATGGAATGCAGGTATTATCCTTCAATGTTTACTTATTGGTGGTATTATCCAATTAGTAACCAAGATGGGTGGTGCAAAAGCTTTAGCAGATGAATTTGCTAAACGTGCTGACACTCCTAGAAAAGCTCAATTATTCACAGAACTTTTAGGATTATGTGTATTCTTCGACGACTACGCTAACTCCTTAATTGTAGGTCCTATCATGAGACCTGTTATGGACAAACTTCACGTATCCAGAGAAAAATTAGCATTTGTAGTAGACGCAACTGCAGCTCCTGTTGCAGGTATCGCTATTATTTCTACCTGGATTGGTTTAGAACTCAGTTTAATTACTCAAGGGTTCCAATCCATTGGAATGAATGTAAGTGGATTCGGTATATTTTTACAAACCATTCCATTTAGGTTCTATAACATTTTAATCTTAATCTTCATTGTTATCTCTGCACTTACTTACTATGAATTCGGACCAATGAAAAAAGCAGAGAAAGCGGCTCGTGCTAGAAAAGAAGATGAACCAGTCGAATCTCTTGAAGCAACCAGTTTTGATGATGTTAAACCGGTTGATGGTATTAAATTATCTGTTTGGAATGCAATTATTCCTATTGGTGTATTGATTGTCGGTGCACTTATTGCATTCTACTGGAGCGGATATACCACTATCTTAGGTG
>JAGCLR010000354.1 GCA_017646885.1 Methanobrevibacter sp.
GCAAACCGTCTCGGTGGAAATGCACTTGCAGACACTCAAGTATTCGGTAGAAGAGCAGGATTTGCTGCAGCTTTAGCATGTGACTTGTCTGAAATGCAATACAATTTCACAAGCGTAGAAGCTGAAAAGGACAGACTCGAATCATTGATGAAGGAAGGTTCAATTGATCCAATAGAGATGAAAAAGGAAATCCAGCAATTGATGTGGGAGAAAGTCTCTATTGTTAGAAATGAGCAAAACCTAAAGGCAGCTCTTGAAAGGCTTATTGAAATGAAAGAGGAATTGAATGACCTCAATGTTGATGAGAGAACCCAATTCAATGAATCATTGTTAACAGCTCTTGAAGTAATCAACATGGTTGAAATCTGTATTCTAATCGTTAAATCTGCAATCTTGAGAAGGGAAAGCAGAGGAGCACACTTCAGGGAAGACTTCCCGCAAACCAATGATGAACTTTGGAAAAAGAGCATTGTCATGGGACCTAATAAGATCAGATTTGCAAAACGTTAAAATGATTTAATTTTTATTAAAGCAATTTAAATTGTGGAGTTTTACTCCACTTTTTTTATAAAATGAAAAATAGTTTGTATATATTAAAACAAGTTATATAAATTCTAAAAATAATCTCAAAGATTTTCAGTGTTTAAGACTAATTTTAAAAGTCCTTTTTTCAAGACCTTTTTTTCTTCACTATCTAATCCATCCATTACTGTATCTTCCCAATAATCAACATAATGTAATATTTTATCTGTTCTTTTAATGCCCTTATCGGTTAATTTAACTAATTTTCTACGTCTGTTAGATGGATCTTCTATTCTCACTATAAGGCCTGCAAGTTCAAATCGCCTTAAAAGCTTTGCTGTATAGCCATCACTGACCTTAAACAAATTCACCAAATCCTTTTGAGTTCCCTTATCTGCAAATCTAATCCTAAGCAAGAAAGGAAGTTCTACCAAGCCAATATCATCGTCTTCGAATTCATTGTGAATAAATTCCCTAAAGCTTCCTACCAGCTCTTCTACAAAGTGATAAATTCTAATGTTCTCCACGTTTTCTTCATTGAATTGTTTAGGTAATGCCATAAGATCTTCCTTAAAATAATGAATTAAAATATTGTAAAATTAACTAATTAAAGATATGTTTTTGACATATATAAATATTTTCATTAAGCAATTGTTTCCTTAGGAAAGATTTATATATAATGTTCATTAAATTATAAAATAATCATAAATATAATATTTCATTTTGATGGATTTAATTAAATTAAAAAGCATTAGGAGGAAAGAAAATGGCAGAAGATGTAATGTTTGGATTTGGAGCTATGAGACTGGATCTTGAAGATGAAAATGACCCAAGCTCAGTAAACTTTGATGATTTTGCAGAAATGATTGACTATTATATGGACCAAGGATTTGACTACTTTGACACTTCATATGCATACCACAATGGAAGTTCAGAAGTCGGCCTTAGGGAAGGGCTTGTCAAAAGATACCCAAGGGAATCATTTAGAATAGCTGATAAAATACCTACTTGGGCATTGACTAATGAAGAGGACAATCAAAAATTTGTAGACATCATGCTTGAAAGATTAGGAACTGACTACTTCGATGTATTGTTAATCCATAACATCAATGAGGCATTCCTTGAAATAGCTAAAAACTGCAACAGTTTCGACTACATTAAAAAAATGAAAGAAAAGGGAATAGCTAAAAAGATTGGTATCAGCTACCACGACAGAGCAGATTTGCTTGAGGAAATCCTTGAGAAATATGGGGATGCAATCGATGTTGTGCAGCTTCAATTGAACTACCTTGATTGGGAAAGCAAGTTGACAGAATCAAGGAAAAACTATGAAATCTGTGAAAAATACGATAAGGAAGTTATTGTAATGGAACCAATCAA
>JAGCLR010000045.1 GCA_017646885.1 Methanobrevibacter sp.
AGCCATACCTATGCTGGAAATCCACTTGCTGCAAGTGTAGCAAATGCAACCTTGAAGATTATGGAAAGAGACCATATTCTTGAAGAGGCAAATGAGAAGGCAATTTGGCTAAACAACCGTTTCCATGAAATTTTCGATGAACATCCAAATGTAGGTGAAATCAGACAGATGGGACTCATCAATGCCATAGAACTCGTTGAGGATAAGGAGTCTAAAAAGGGATTTGATTCATCAGAAAGAATTGGTTATAAAATTTATAGGGAAGCGTTAAAGCAAGGATTGATGCTTAGGCCTTTAGGAAATGTAATGTACTTCAATCCACCTTTGGTCATTACAAAAGAAGAGCTTGATGAATCTTTAAGAATCTGTAAAGAAGCTATTGATGCTGTTTTATTATAAAAAAAGTTTTTTTATTTTTTAAATTTTTTTAAAAGAAGACTATTTTTTTAAGATTTTTTAAAAAAAGAAAAGAAGAATAGCTATTTTAAATAGCTATTGAATATTTATTTTTATTAATTTATTTTTTATCTATTTTCATTATTCCATGAAAATAGCTGGTTTATAAGGCATTGCATTTCTTGCCTTGTTTTGTGGGTCGTAGCTGTCATCGGTGTGAATGATCACTTCTGATTCAACTTCAGCTTCAATGAATTCTTTTGCATCATTCAATATGGTAGCTTCATCAATCTTACCGATGTATCTTGTTTTGGTCATTTCTCTGGAAATCTTTTTAGCTGCGCCTGCGATTTCCTTCTTGTCATCATAGATGTTTTGACCAATTGCTCTACCCATTATTTGACCGATGTCTGGTTTTCCAACTTCATCAGCAATTTTGTATAAGTCCCATTTCCAGTCAGGGGATAGGTAAATGTGGATTTTTTCAGGGTCTGTGTCAACGATGTTCTTGATTTCGTTGATGTCTTTTACAATGTTTTGGACAAGAGACTCTGATCTTTCAATCTCTTCGCTGATGAGTTCCTCATCATATTTAGGCCACTCTGCAAATGAAACGAATCCTTCTCCACCAAATTTACTCCAAAGCTCTTCAGAAGTGTGTGGTGTGAATGGAGCAAGTAATCTGATCCAGTTACTTAATAATGTGGATAATACGTAGATTACAGCAGGGTCCTTTTTCTCAATGAGGTCTTTGACTCTGTACATGTAGTGGTCCAAGTCTTTTTTAAGCAAGAATAAAGCATGTTGCAATGCTTGTCTGGTTTGGAAAACTTCAAGTGCTTCTGTTGCAGCTTTGATATGGACATTCAATTGGTTGATCATCCATTTGTCGATGCTGCGTTCAAGAGCAACTTCCTGAATATTGGATAAGTCAAGTTTTTCTCCTTTGATGTCTTCCACTTTTTGTGCAAATTCTCTAAACCATTCGAGTCTTCTTTGGGTTCCTTTAACCTCTTTTTCTCTCCAATCGAAGTCTTGCCATGGTTCAGCTGATGCCATTAAAAAGAGCCTTACAACATCTGCACTGTACTCTTCAATTGCGTCTGCAAGGAGAATTACATTACCTTTTGATGAGGACATCTTGTTTCCTTCAAGGAGTCCCATACCGAATACAACAGTACCTTTTGGCCATTTCTCTTCAGGATAGACCGCTGCGTGGGTGAACATGAGGAAACTTAAATGGTTACCTACAAGGTCTTTTGCAGACAATCTCCAGTCAAGAGGATACCAGTAATTGAATTCAGCTTGAATGTCCTCTACTATTTCAGGTGCAACGGTGATTTCATCGCTGTCCACTCCTAAGAAGACCTTTTCAAAGAATGCTTCATTCAAGTCTTCAGGGTCCATGTCTTTGAGATATTTAGCTATTGAATAGTAGGACATATACATTGTTGAGTCTGATAAAGGCTCGATTAACCATTGGTCATCCCATGGCACTCTGGTTCCAAGACCTACTCTTCTGGAACATGCCCAGTCATCTAGCCAGTTAATGTAGTATTCGAAGTTGGAACGGATCTCTTCAGGAATGATGGTTTCTTGAGCAAGGACCTTTTGGGTCTTTTCAGTCCATTCTTCATCACCGTATCTGATGAACCATTGGTCATCCATCACTTTGACTACACATTTGTTACCGCATCTGCAGATTACAGGTCTTTCTGCAAAGTCGTACATGATGTCTGCACTGCCTTCTTCAATCATGTCAGCCTTGATTTCATCTCTGATATATGCTACTCTTTTTCCTGCGTATTTTTCAATATGGTCGCTGATGTACCCTTTGCTGTGTTCCGCTTTGTACAATTCATCAGTTGCATCTTGCACTTTAGGATCGTTTTGGTTTTCGATTCCCATTCTTTCAACTACTTCCACAGCTGGGAATTCACCGTATCCTTTTACGGTTACAACATTCAATGGTTCTGCTTTAGCGACTTCATCTGCAATGTCATATTCCTTGATTAGGTCTGCATTTTCCTTCAAGTCTCTAAGTGCGATATAGTCTGCAGGTGCGTGAGCAGGTACAGAGAATACTGTTCCTGAACCGTATTCAGGGTCTACAAAGCTTGCAGGGAATATTGGCAATGGCTCTCCATTAAGAGGATTCTTAACGGATTTTCCGATTAATGGTTTAGGGTCAATGTCACCTACAATTTCCAAGTCATGCTGGTTGGAAAGGTTAAGGAAAGCTTCATTGCTTATGATCCATTTTTCACCTTCGTTAACTCCAGATTTAACTTCAACTTCAATGTAGTGAACTTCTGGGTTTAACCATACGTTGGTTGCAGCGAAAATGGTTTCAGGTCTGAATGTTGCAGGTACGATATATTGTCCAGGTTCAACTTCAAACTTGATTAATGTCAATTCGTTTACGCCCACTCCTTCACCTTCAAGCAAGTCGTGGTCCCCTACAGGGTTTTCATCGTGAGGACAGTATTTTACAGGGTGTTCACCTTGCTTGATTAAACCTAAGGATTTAAGCTTTTTAGCTTGCCAGGTGATGAACTTTTGGTAGGTTGGGTCGATTGTTCTGAATTCCCTTCTCCAGTCAATGGAATAACCCATATCATCCATTACAGTATGGTATTCGTTACTGAAGTATTTTACAATGTTTATAGGGTCTTCCAATTTTGGAAGGGTGTCATGAGGAACCTTGTGGACTCTTTCGTATAAGTCAAGGGTCCATGGGTCTTTCCTTTTGATTCTATCTGCAATACCTATAACCGGTGCACCGGTTACGTGCCATGCCATAGGGAATAATACATTGTAGCCTTCCATCCTTTTGAATCTTGCAAATACATCAGGTACGGTATAGGTTCTACCGTGGCCGATATGCATAGCTCCACTTGGATATGGATAAGCCACTGTTATGAATAATTTTTCCTTTTCATTAGGGTCTGATTGAAATAGCTTTTCCTCTCTCCAGATTTTCTGCCATTTCTTTTCAATTTCGTTATTAGTCACTAAATCACCGTTTCTGTTTTGATAATTAATAATTATTATATTTTATTAGTATGAATTAATAATCATGTTATTGATATCATATTATTATTGAAATCACATTATTAATAAATCATATTAATTTATATTTATTATTTTTATTTAATATAAAATTGATTATTGCTCCACTCATTCAATGTTTGATTTTTTAAATTTAAAACAATAAGATTTAACATAGATAAGTTATTATATTCAAAAATCTAAAAATATATTTAGATAAACTTTTTTAAAATTGATTTATATGTTTGATATAGTATATTTATTAAATGAAATTGACAATGTTATGTATTTTCCTATTTTAATTATTGTCATGGCTGTAGCGGGCTTGTACTTCACTATCTATACAAAAGGAGTGCAAATCAGATTATTTCCCGAATCCCTAAGGATATTGTTTGAAAGGCCGGCAGATGATTCTGTCTCTTCCTTGCAAGCGATGCTGGTATCCACTGCATCAAGGGTTGGAACCGGTAACATTATAGGGGTGTCTACAGCAATTTGTCTCGGTGGTCCTGGGGCGTGCTTCTGGATGTGGGTAATGTGTATCATCGGTGCATCTTCTGCATTCATTGAAAGTACTTTAGCTCAAATCTATAAAAGATTAGATTCCAATGGCCATATGTATGGAGGTCCAGCTTATTATATTGAGGCTGGATTGAAAAAGCCTAGGATAGCTATTCTCTTTTGTATATGTTTAATTGCCACCTATGCAGTAGGATTTAATCTCTTGTGTTCTTATAACCTTCAATCCACATTCATTGAGTATTCATTTTATAATCCATCAACCACTCCAATCATGATAGGCGCTGCACTAGCTATCATAACTGGGTATTGTCTTCTTGGAGGAGGGAAAAGGATTGTTAAGGTTACAAGTACAATCGTGCCACTTATGGGAGTTTCTTATATTATTGTAGCTTTGGTTGTAATCCTATTGAATATCCAAAATATTCCTTCCATGTTCCTTTTGATTTTCCAGGATGCATTTAATTTCACTTCAATAGCAGGAGGTTTTGCAGGATCATGTTTGGTTTACGGTATTAAAAGAGGATTGTTCTCAAACGAAGCAGGTGTAGGTTCTGCTCCAAACGCTTCCGCTTCTGCAGATGTATCACATCCTGCAAAACAAGGGCTTGTGCAAACATTGTCTGTTTATATAGACACCTTGCTTTTATGTACAGCTACTGCACTGATGTGCTTGTCCACTGGAGTGGCAAGAGATGTGTCTGTTTCCGGCGCACCATATGTGCAAAACGCCATTTCCTCAGTTTTTGGCACTGCTGGACCTGTGTTCATTACAGTCGCGATGGTTCTATTTGCATTTACAACATTGATTGGAAATCTCTATTATGTTGACAATGCAATAATCTTTTTAAATAATAAGAAAGAGCCTTCCAGGAACTTCATGAGAATATTCTATATAATCGCTACAGTGATTGTTTTTGTTGGAGCTATTGTTCCTATGGATGTTGCTTGGGCTATGGCTGATATCACAATGGGGCTTATGACACTCATTAACCTGCCGACTTGTGTTGCTATGGGTAAGGTTGCAATAAATTGTCTAAAGGATTATGAGCATCAGAAAAAGCTTGGAAAAATTCCTCTTTTCAGAGCAAGCAATATAGGTATCACTGATGAAAATAATTTCTGGAATTGATCATCTTTTCCAGAACTCTTTTTTTATTGAAAATTTAATTTTTCATTTTTATATTTCTTAATCGAAGTTTGGTTTTAAAAAGATAAACTTTATATGTAAGAAGAATAAAATAACTTATTGTTACTAAAACTTTTAAGATAATTTAACTAAATCCTATGGAGGGATAACATGGCATTTAAAGACTTATTTAAATTTAAACAAGGACAAACCACTTTCATATTTGTAGGAGGCAAAGGTGGAGTTGGAAAAACTTCCATATCTTCAGCTACTGCATTGTGGTTAGCAAATCAAGGAAAGAAAACATTAATCGTATCAACCGATCCTGCTCATTCATTATCCGATTCACTTGAGGTAAGCATTGGACATTATCCTGTACAAATCAATGAAAACCTCTATGCAGTTGAAATCGATCCGGATAAGGCAATGGAAGAAAAGCAAAGAGCATTGGAAAGCCAAAAATCTGTAGCAAGCCCTGAACAATTGATGGGCCTTGACTTTTTAGGTGAGCAAATGGATTTGGCTTCAGCTTCTCCAGGTGCTGATGAGGCAGCTGCATTTGAAGTGTTCTTGTCTGTGATGACTTCCAATGAGTATGATGTTGTAGTATTTGACACTGCACCAACTGGCCACACATTGAGATTGCTTTCATTCCCAGA
>JAGCLR010000046.1 GCA_017646885.1 Methanobrevibacter sp.
GTCAGGCATAAACATTTTTGCTTGTATGACAGGAAACCCATCAACATTGACATTACTAGATTGAACAGACGCAAGGATTGATCCGGAATTATGTTCCCATACATCAAGTTTTCCTCCATGTTTTAATTTATAACCAATAGCATTGTATACATTTTTTGATGTTGCTACACGGATAAAATAAGGCTTCCGAGGTTTCTCCCCATCCGGGTCCACCAACTTCACCGGGTTCCAAGCACAATAAGCATACGGCGACAAGCCAGGGTACTTATCCGCAAGCGGATCCACACTAAGCCACCCTGTCATCAAATCCGAGTCATAATACCTAGCTCCGAAGTAGGAAAAGCCTGTCTCTGAGTCGCGTTCTTTCCCGGTAAAGGTTCGGGGTGGTTTTTGACTATATTTTATATGATTTTGTAGCATATTTTTTATATTTCAGTTCGCAAAAATCTAAGTTAGTAAACCTAATATTGGGTACCGTACTCAATAGAATCTCTACATATCTCTTTAAATCCATTTTTCAAATCATATATATATGCAATCCTAATTTCTTTTTTATACAAGGTATCTACATTACCATTATTATAATCAGCTACATCTATAGATGTAGCTGTGCTAACCACCCTATTTTTGTCCATTTTGAAATCAGCTTTATATATCCATCCAATTTCCCTATCGTCTAAAAGTTCCAAAGTTTCAGAAGTTAAAGCTCTTTCTAAATACAGATAATCAAGAATATCACAATTACTATTATCAATTAGCATAAGATAAAAACCATCATGAAAAACATCTTCTGCTGATACTTTTAATAATAATATAGAGTCCATATAATTATAACCTATTAGCTCTACACTAGGTTTATCTAAACCCAATCCATCACTTATATTTTTATAGATTTCGGATTCTACTGGTAAAGATTCAAATTCAGTCGAAGGAACTAAATAATTGTAAAACACATTTATGGATGGTGATATATTTTTTTCTTTCAAATAATTCATATATCTATTACATTTGTTATCATTATTTTGAACATTTTGCAGCGTTTTCATAGATAAAAAACTCAATCCCGAAATTGCAACAACTAGTATATATATAATTTTATTTCTCATCAGTCTTTGTTATTCTATTATCTATTATTTTTACTTCATTCAAATTTATTAGATAATCTGGTTTTGTATCCCATTTATATACTCCATCAATTTTCCAATATTTTGATCCTTCT
The DNA here is from genome assembly GCA_017646885.1 of Methanobrevibacter sp. The sequence goes on from JAGCLR010000046.1 coordinate 1,220, forward strand.
ATAGGTATTGTTGTATAATTGGGTCCAGAATACCCTCTTTCAGGTCTTCCTGAAGAATGTATGATAGTAAATGATGTAATTTCTTCATTTTCGTAATTTATACCTACTATAATACCAACATGACTTTGATCATTAAATATTATAAGATTCCCTTCTTCAGCCAAATTAGTATTTGAAAGTTTTTCTGTCCCTTTCGCTATTTGTTTAACACCTCCACCTCCAGGATATTTGCCTACTGGATTTTCTTCTCCTCCGGCCATTATACACTCCGAAACCAAACCAGAACAATCTACTATCTGCCCAGGTTTTCCTTTTGCATATCCATACGTATTTTTGCTATTTCCTTTTCCTGATGGCTTAGTTTTATCTACGCGATTTGCCATTTCATATTCTTTAGCCTTGGCAATAGCAGCACGGCGCTGAGGTTCATCCATCATTCTCCCATCCGGATCCACCAACCTAATAGGGTTCCACCCACAATAAGCATACGGCGACAGCGATGGATACTTATCCGCCATAGGATCTACAGACAACCACCCCGTCATCAAGTCCGAATCGTAATACCGTGCTCCGAAGTAGGAAAAGCCTGTCTCTGAATCTCTTTCTTTCCCGGTAAAGGATGGAGGGTAATTGCTGTTTATATTTAGGTATATTTGGCTCATATTTTCTTGTTTTTGATGTGCAAAGTTACACAA
>JAGCLR010000355.1 GCA_017646885.1 Methanobrevibacter sp.
ATTGCATCCTTAATGTTATCTGCAATTATCTCTGACACCTTGCTTTTGAAATCTCCAACCACTACTGAAGATGATAAGGAGGCAGTGAAAGAACTTGCAGAAATAGCTGAAATCGATTATGAAGCTTATGGTTTGGAAATGTTAAAGGCAGGAACCGATTTATCCAGTTTCACAATTCCTGAAATCTTAAGCTTAGATGCAAAGCAAATTGACTTCAAGGATGTAAAATCCATTGTCAATCAAGTGAACACTGCGGATATTTCTGATGTAATGGAAATGAAAGCTGACTTGGAAGCAGGAATGGAAAAGATCATTGAAGAAGAGGATTTAGACTTATTCATGCTTTTAATCACTGATATTGTAAACAGCAATTCTCAAGTAATTGCACTTGGTAAGGATGCTGCACTTGTAGAAAAAGCTTATGGTGTTAAATTAGAGGATAACACTGTCTTATTGGAAGGAGTTGTTTCCCGTAAGAAACAAGTGGTTCCTATTATGACTGAAAATGCTTAAATTAGCATTTTTGGTTTTTATTTTATTTTTTAGTTTTAATTTTTAATTTTTTGATATTATTTGTTTATTCAAGGGGGTAAAATATGTCAAAGTTTTGTCCGAATTGCGGTCATGAAAATAAGGATGTTGCTACATTCTGTGGAAATTGCGGAAGTAAATTGGTTTCTCCAGATTTCAGCAGCAATTTAAGGGATAATGGATCTTCCACAAATGGTTCAACTACCACTACCACCACTACAACTACTGCAAATACTAGTAGTGCTTCCAGTTCCGATGATCTTGGTTCTGTATGTTGTGGCGTACTAATAATATTATTTGTAATAATTCTTATCATGTCAATAGGATAATTTAGGGATAAAATGGATTTCAATCAATTTGGGGACAATTTAGAGGATTCCACTAATTTTCTAATAGAAAAATTAAGTGAGTTGCATCCTTGGGATGATGAATGGAAATACAGCATTGCAGTTAAATTGGTTCCCATATATGTGGAGGAAATCGATAAATTCAAGGAATATCTGGAATCCATTGATCTAGATTTCACCGAAGAGAATTTTGACAATATCCTTAAGTTCTCATCCATTTTGACTAAAGATCAAGTCAAGCTTCTCTTTATGGGGGATTTGGCTGATATTCCATTGATTTATGATGGAAAATACTTAAGTGATGATGAAAGGATTGATTTCTTGGTTGAATACAAGACACGCTTAAGGAAAGTAGAGCCTAACTTGTATCTCTTCTTTAATCATGTGGAAAATTACTTGGATTGATTCTTTCAGCTATTTTTTTATTTTTTCATCATATATTTTTTACTTTTACTTTTACTTTTTTACTTTTAGTTTTTTTTAATTTTTAAATTCTATTTTTTTAGCTATTTTTATATATTTCGATAAACATAATATAATTAATTAAATGTTGTTTTAGGTGACACAATGTTTTATAGAAAATTAGGAAGAACTGATTTAGAAGTATCTAATTTAGGTTTTGGATGTATGCGTTTACC
>JAGCLR010000356.1 GCA_017646885.1 Methanobrevibacter sp.
CCTAAAAAATTTTACTGATTATCATGATGATGGGATGGACAAATGAGTTCAAGACCTTAAGGCATTTCTGATTAGATTGAACACAAGCAAGACAGCTATTCCAATATAAACCGCTATGTTTACAAGAACATTGTACTTTTTGGTATAATGCTTTCTGTAGAAAATATACATTGCCCTATAGAATTCGTAAATGAGCTTTGGATTTCTCTTCTTGGTCTTCTTGTCTTCACTGCTTGCTCCCTTGTAGTGAATGATTTCAGCTTCTCCAAAGTAGACTATTCTCCAACCGGCCTGCTTTATCCTGTAACACCAGTCAATGTCTTCTCCATACATGAAGAAAGTGTCATCCAAAAGGCCGATATCGTCAATTGCTGTTCTTCTAACAAGCATGAATGCACCAACCAAGCAGTCGATTTCATAGACTCCATCATCATCCAGGTCATCTAGATTATAATCGTCCTTTCCACTGCTTGTCTTAACATTGAATAGCTTATAGAAAGCGTTTGCAGGATTTGGAAAACTGCGCTTGCATGCCTTGTCAAGGGATCCGTCTGCAAGTGAAACCTTACAGCCCAATGCACCGACATCAGCATTTGTGCCTTTGGTCATATAATCCATACATTTGTCGATTGTAGCTTCCTTAACAAGTGTATCTGAGTTTAAAAGAAGGACATATTCCCCTTCAGATTGCTCAATAGCTAAATTGTTAGCCTTTGCAAAACCATCATTGCTGGAGTTGGCTATGACCTTAATGGTTCCTCTAGAAATCTCATCCTTGAAGTAGTCCTCCAATTTTTCCAAGCTGTCATCAGTTGACTTATTGTCTACAAGAAAGATTTCATATGTATAATGAGTCGGCTCAGCCAAACATGAATCAATGGTCTCCTTTGTTAATTTAAATGTATTGTAATTAACAATGATAATTGACAAATCTAAATTTCTCATTCTTACACCTATATCAGTACAATCATTCCTTAATAATCAAAATTACACTATTCATTATCTTTCATTTCCTTAAATAAGCAAAAGTATTTTTTATGAGTTTCCATTCTATTTTAAAGTAATTTTTCCAGTTTTTTCTTAAGAATGGGGTTTTAGTTAATTTCTTTCTATTTCTCAATCCTTCCTTGATTCCATCCAAGTAAATAGAACCGTATCCTTTCCTTACAAAGAAAAGGTATTTTATTAAAAATCCGATAAACAAGAATATGAAATTGATTATCTTCTGTAAAATTGGGAAGTTTTTGTAAATCATGAATACGTTGTTACGAGCTGCCAATTTGATCTTGAATTCGTTGTATCGGCTGCCGCTTGTTCCGCTTCCATAATGGTAGACAATTGAATTTGGGCAGAAATAATTTTTATAGCCATAAATCTGAGACCTATAAGCTAAGTCTATATCTTCAACATATGCAAAGAAATCATCATCAAAAAGCCCTATTTCTTCAAGGACTGATTTTCTATACAAGGCAGCACCTGCACAGGAAGAGAATATTTCCCTCTTCTCATTGTATCTTTCTACAGGTTGACCATCCCCAATCTTCTTTGTCCATGCAAGGATGGTGTATTCGTCTCCAGCATCATCCATCAATTTCCTATTGTAATGCTGAATCATCTTTGACTGGATCGAGAATGGATTTTCACCTAAATCAATTGACTCATCCATAGCCTTGATGATCTCTTCCAAAGCGTTCCATTCCAATTCAACGTCATTGTTAACTGAATATATGTATTCGCACTTTGCCTCTCTTATTCCCTGATTGACTGCAGGGGCAAATCCTAAATTTTCCTCATTCTTGATAAGGACTATGTCTATTGGATAGTTTGGACTATTCATAAACTCTTCAATGAATTCTATGCTTCCATCAGTAGATGCATTGTCAATTAGAATAATCTCTTCAATAAATCTGCTTTGAATCAATAATGTTTCAAAGTAGTTATTCAAGAATTTCAAACCATTGTAATTTGGTGTAACTACTGATACTTTCATAAAATCACTTTTTAAGAGCAAAAATTTAAACTTTATTTTTTGAATTTTTTATTTAATTTTTTTAATTATTGATTTTTTAATTTTCAATAAAACTTAAAACATTATTTTTTAGAATACATTTTCTCATAATATTCCTGGTATTCACCGGATTTTACCTTTTCCATCCAATCCTGATTGTCCAAATACCAGTTGATTGTTTCTATGATTCCTGTTTCAAAGGTGTATTTAGGCTTCCATCCTAATTCCTCTGTTATTTTAGTTGAATCAATTGCATAGC
>JAGCLR010000357.1 GCA_017646885.1 Methanobrevibacter sp.
CCATTCTGATGATGAGAATCTCTCTATACACCAGGAAACTGAAAGGATTTTCCTTTATTTACTGCTTAAAGACATACAAACATTATGCTTCACATCAAGCAGAAAGATTGCAGAATTGATTGCTTTATGGACAAAAAGGGATATGGAGCATACTAAAAAGAGGTATGTGGATAGGATTTCAGCTTATAGGGCAGGTTATTTGGCTGAAGATAGAAGGGAAATAGAAGATGGCCTAAAATCAAGAAAATATTTGGGAGTGACTTCCACAAATGCACTTGAATTAGGTATAGATGTAGGCAGCTTAGATGCTGTAATCATTTCAGGATTCCCTGGATCCATGATTTCAACCTGGCAACAGGGAGGAAGATCAGGTAGAGGAAATCAGAAATCCCTTGTCATATTGGTTGCTTTTGAAAACCAATTAGACCAATACTTTATGAAAAACCCTGAATTCTTCTTCGACAAGCCTCATGAAAACGTTGTAATTGATTTGAATAATGAGAAATTATTGAATAATCATATCATCTGCGCTGCAAATGAATTGCCTCTTGCTCCAGAAGAGATAAAAGAGATATTCAATGTAGATGAGGAATTCATAGGAAACATCGTTCAAAATAGAGACTTGAGAAAGAGTGCAGGACTTTACATTTATCCTTATGACGATAATCCTGCCTTTGAATTTTCACTTGATCAGATTTCAAATGAAATATTCAGCGTTATGAATGGAAATCAGTTGATTGAAAAGATAGAAAGGTCTCAAATGTATAGGGAAGCTCATGAAGGAGCTATTTTAATCAATAAGGGTCAGACTTACATTGTAACAGACGTTGACTTCAACACTCACATTATAGATGTAATCAAAAGGGATGTGAATGCCCATACAATTGCACTAAAACGAACTGAAACAAAAATCATTAAGAAGATCAAAAAGGTTAAAATCGGAGACTTTACAGTTCACTATGGAGAGCTTGAAGTAGAAGAAGACTATTACAAATACAAAAGAATGGAGTTTTCAAAGACAATTGGAACATACATTCTAGACTTACCTCCTTTGAAATTCAAGACAAAAGGATTATGGTTTACCATTCCAGATAGCGTCAAGGAGACATTGGAAGAGAGATTTAAAAATGATAGTGAAGTCTTCCCAGGAGGTCTTCATGGTGCAGAACATGCCTTGATAGGACTGTTCCCACTTCACGTTATGTGTGATAGGTTTGATATTGGTGGACTTTCAACCAATTATCATGAAGACACTCAAGAAGCTTCCATTTTCATTTATGATGCATACGAAGGAGGAATTGGTATTTGTGAAAAGGCAATTGATGTATTCAGCAAATTAACCAATTCCACAAGGAACCTGCTTAAGACCTGTGAATGTGAAAACGGTTGTCCTTCCTGTATCTACTCACCTAAATGCGGAAATGATAACAAGCCATTGCATAAGAAAGCAACTGAATTCATTTTGGATTATATGTGGGAAGAGATGAATAAGTTATCTCCAGAGGAATTATCCGCTTTGGAAAATCAGGATTTAGAGGACAATATATCCTATAATGAAACATATTATAATCAAAAAGAGAAAAATAATATGGAAAATGAAGAAGATAAAGAAACTATAGAATCAGAGCCAGAAAATAAGGCAGATGAAGATATAAACAATATAAATCCTTTAGATGAAGCTTATGATGATGCATTAGAGGAATTCAATAAGGGAAATTATAGCATTGCTAAAGAGATACTTACCAATATCATAATCAAGGAGGATAGTGCTGATGCTTATTATCTCATCGGAAAAATACTTTATGAGCAGGATGATAAGTTAGGGGCTTTATCCTTTGTTAAAAAAGCAATTTCCATTGACCCTGTACATGAGGACGCTAATGAGTTCTTGCTTGAATTGAAGCATTGAAAACAAATAAGAACAAGGAATAATATATTAATTTTATAAAAGTATATAATAAAAAGGTAAAAAAGGATTATAAAAGGATTATAAAAGGTGATATTATGGAAATCACTGATGAAAATAAAAATGAAATAAAAGAGCAAATCAATACAGACATCAACAATATCCTTGAAAAACATGAGTTACCCTATAGGATGGATGGACTTTCAGTCATGAAAACTTCTAAAGGAACCAGTTTTTTAGGAAATGTAAGGGTTCATGATCCACATAAAGTCAAGGCAGTCAGAGCGGAGATTGAATCATACTTGGATAAGTTTGGAAAAGTCGTTATTAATTCAAGAGATGTTGTTCCTTGCTGTGAATTGCCATATACATACATTACATTCCATATAAATTTCTAAAGATACTATGACATCACGTAGAGAAGAGCATGAAGCATACCTGGAGAAAATCTTATCAAATTCATTGTCGTCTGCAAATCCCTCTAAAGAAGCTTATGAAAGAGGCAGATTAGACTCTTTAACTTATTTTAACAATCTGAAATTTGGATTGATGCATAAG
>JAGCLR010000358.1 GCA_017646885.1 Methanobrevibacter sp.
ATCAAAATCAGGTTCTGGAAGAGCGTTTTTCTTTTTGGATTTTTTAGGTTTTGCTTCTTTAACAGGTTTTTCTTCAGCTACTTCCTCTTCAGCTTCAGGAGCTTCTTCCTCAGCCTCTTCAGCAACTTCTTCTACTGCTTCCTCTTCAGCTACTTCTTCCTCAGCCTCTTCCTCAGCAGTTTCTTCTTCAGCTACTTCTTCTTCAGCTTCTTCAACAACTTCTTCTGTTTCTTCGATTTCTTCAACTACTTCTTCAGTTGCATCTGCAACTTGTTCTTCTTCTTGGTTTTCAACAACTACGTCAGTAGTTTCAACTACTTCAGTTTCTACAGCAACTTCTTTATCCACGTCAGCATCTCCTTCAGTGTTTTCAGAGTTTAAATTAATGATGACATTTAAAACGTCAGTTAAATCACGGGTTTCCACAATGATGTCTGCATTTTCCTTTAAAGCAGGTTTTGCATTAAAAGCAATTCCATATTTAGCAGATTCAATCATGGAAATATCATTTGCTCCATCTCCAACAGCAACACATTCATCTAAGGTAAAACCTTTCTCTTCAATGAGCTCGGATAGAACATCTAATTTTGAACCTGATACTAATGGTCCAGTAACTTCACCAGTCAAGATCCCGTCTTCCTCAACTAATGAATTTGTGAATATGTTATCCACATCAAGTTTTCCCTTAATAGTATCGGCGATTATATCAAAACTACCGCTAATAATGGCTACTTCAAAACCGTTTTCCTTTAAAGTGGAAACGGTTTCTTCAGCTCCTTTCATTAGAGGCATTTCATTAGCTAATGTTTTAATATCGTCAGTAGCAACTCCTTTAAGAAGTCCTACTCTTTTCTTAATGGATGTTTCGAAGTCAATATCACCTTGCATAGCCTGCTCGGTGATTGCTGCAATTTGATCTTCAATATTAATTAATTTTCCAATCTCGTCTATGCCCTCACCATCAATAATAACATTATCTAAGTCAAATACTACAAGTTTAATCAATAATATCACCAATTATATTAAGTCCAATTCGCTAAGTCTAGCTTTTGCATTTTCTACACCTAACCTAGCGTCTTTTTTGGTTTTAGCTCCAGTACAAACAACTTTTCCGGAACCGAATAATAATAATACAACTTTAGGATCAGATAAACGGTATACTAAACCAGGGAATTGTTCTGGTTCATATTCAGTGTTTTCTAATTCCAAAGCAACTGCTTCTAAATTTAAAGTAGATTGTAAATTTGCAGAAGCAACAATGTTTTGAATTTTAATATCAAACTCATGAGGAATCTCAGTATCAATAGTTCTCATAAGGTCGACAGTTTTTTTAATAGCTAATTTTGAATCATCGATTGATTTAGCACCAGTACATACAAGTTTACCGGAACTAAAAATTAAAGCAGCAGTTTTAGGATCTTGAAGTTTAAATACTAATCCTGGGAACTGTTCTCTGTTAAAATCGACACCTTCTAACGCTTTTGCAACTTCAGTAAGAACAATGTCTTTACCAATGCTTGCAGAAGCTACAATGTTTTCTATTTTTATATCAACATCGGTCAATTTATTACCTCCAAAATTATTTAAAAAAAGTAAGTAAATATTTTAAAAAATTAATATAATTTTAGTTTTGACAAATAAAGAAAATTGACAATAAAAATCAGTTAAAATTAATAATTTTTTGATTAAAATTTTTACTAATAAAATATATCATTTATATAGTATATAAAGTTATGCTTATAAATCATATAAAAGGTAATAACTTTTTACATATAAAGTATTAATAAAAACTGAATAGGACCATTTATAAATGTATTTGAAACAAATATAAAATTGAATTAAAAAAATTAAAAAATGTTTAGAAAAAATAATTTCGAAAAATGATTTCAAAAAAATTTAAAAAATATAACTCAAGTGAGATAATCTTATGATTGAAGTAGAAGTGAAAGCTAAAATAGAAAGTTTTGATGAAATGAGAAAAAAGCTTGATGAAATCGGTGCAGTGAAAGTCAAGACAGAACATCAGGAAGACAGGTATTTCAACAGCCCTGTAAAGGACTTTGCAGAAACTGATGAAGCCCTAAGGATAAGGGAAACAAGATCTGAAGAAAAACACAATCTCTTTATAACTTACAAAGGCCCTAAAATCGATGCAAAAAGCAAGACTCGAGAAGAGGTTGAAATGGAAATTGAAGATGCAGATAAAGCTTCAAAAATATTCGAATTCTTAGGCTTCAATGAAGTTAGAACAGTGATAAAGGACAGAGAATATTACAAGTATGAAAACTACGAAATAAGCCTTGACAATGTCCATGGCTTGGAACCCTATATGGAAATAGAAATAAGCTTAGAGGACAATTGCGACTATACGGAAGCCCAAAACAGCATATTTGAATTGTTTGAAAAATTAGGAATCATCGATGGCTTTGAAAGAACTTCCTATTTGGAATTGCTGGAAGAGATGGATGAGTGAAAGTTCATTTAATTAGAAAAAAATGTAAAAGTTTATAATGAAAAAATACAAAATTTATTATATTAAATTTAAACTAAAGAAAACTTTAACTAAAACTTTAAGAAACTTAAAGAAAATTTAACTACAAGACATAAAGAGTTGATAAAAAAATGCAATATTATACAAGTCCTTTCAACAAGGAAGAGGAATACAAATTCCCAAAAGATATTACTATTTATGATACAACTTTAAGAGATGGGGAACAGACTCCAGGAGTATGTTTCTCACTGGATGACAAATTGGAAATAGCTAGAAAGCTTGATCAATTAAGAATCCATCAAATTGAAGCGGGATTCCCAATCGTCTCAGACAGAGAATCAGCTGCAGTCAAGACAATAGCTAACGAAGGATTGGATGCTGAAATCATCTGTTTGGCAAGAACCAAAAAAGGAGACATTGACAGAGCCCTTGACTGTGATGTAGATGGAATCATTACATTTATGGGAACTTCCGACATTCATTTGGAACATAAAATGCATATCAAAAGGCAGGAAGCATTGAACATCTGCATGAAATCAATTGAATATGCAAAGGATCATGGATTGTTTGTAGCATTTTCAGCAGAAGATGCAACAAGAACTGACTTGGACTTCTTGAAAAGAGTTTACTCAAAAGCAGAAAGCTATGGTGCTGACAGAGTGCACATTGCAGATACTGTTGGAGCAATCACTCCACAAGGAATCACATTCCTAATAAAGGAACTTAGAAAAGTGACTAATGTTCAAATAGCTATGCATTGTCATAATGACTTCGGATTAGCTGTTATAAACTCAATTTATGGATTGCTCGCAGGAGGAAGTGCTGTTTCAACAACCGTTAACGGTATTGGTGAAAGAGCAGGAAACGCTTCCCTTGAAGAGTTGATCATGTCTTTAAAATTGTTATATGGAAAAGACTTAGGCTTCAAGACAAAATACATTCAAGAGTTATCTGAATTGGTATCCAAGAAAACAGGATTGGAAATTCCATACAATAAGCCAATTGTAGGTAAGAATGTATTTAGACATGAATCCGGAATCCATGTTGATGCAGTTATTGAAGAGCCTCTTACTTATGAGCCATATTTACCTGAACTCGTTGGTCAAAGAAGACAATTGGTTTTAGGAAAACATTCCGGTTGCAGAGCCGTTAAGGCAAAACTTGACGAATGTGGATTTAAAGTAACCAATGACCAACTTTGCCAAATCGTGAAAAAGGTAAAGGAAAGCAGAGAAGAAGGAAAATACATTGACGATGATGTATTTAAAGACATTGTAAGAAGCATTGATTCAAATTATGTTGATTTATAAATAATCAACATTTCTTTTTTTATTTTTTAATTATTTTCATAAAATCTATTTTTAACTAATCCTATTTTTCAAAGCTATTTTTTAAACTTATTTTTAAACCTATTTTTAAAGCATTAAAACTGAGATTAATATAAATAAATTTATAAATCTAATGGATTAAATTATAAAAATAGATATAAAATTAAATTAATTAAATTAAAGATATTGATAAATTTTTAGGAGATTAAATTTGAATATTTCAGAAAAAATATTATCTCAGAAAATAGGTCGTGAAGTCATTCCTGGAGAAATAATCGAAGTGGATGTTGATTTGGCAATGTCCCATGATGGAACTTCACCTCCTGCAATAAAAACCTTTGAGAAAATAAGCGATAAGGTATGGGACAATGAAAAGATAGTCATTGTCTTTGACCATAATGTTCCTGCAAACACCATAGGATCTGCAGAGTTTCAAAAGGTAGCTAGAAACTTCATTAAAACTCAAGGGATTAAGAATCATTACATTCATGGAGAAGGAATATGCCATCAAGTGCTTCCTGAAAAAGGACACGTTGAGCCTGGAAAGATCATAGTAGGTGCAGACTCACATACATGTACCTATGGAGCATTCGGAGCATTTTCCACTGGAATGGGTGCTACTGATTTAGCTATGGTCTATGCCACTGGAAAGACATGGTTCATGGTTCCTGAATCCTTCAAGATAGAAGTTGAAGGAAAATTGAATCCAGGCATCACTTCAAAGGACTTGATCTTGAATATCATTGGAGAGATTGGAATAGCTGGAGCTACCTATAAGACTGCAGAATTCTGCGGAGATACAATCGACAATCTGGATGTTGAAAGCAGAATGACCATGACAAACATGGCTATAGAGATGGGTGCAAAAAACGGAATTATGGAACCTAATCAGTCCACAATTGAATATGTTTGCGAAAGAACAGGCAAAACAAAGGACCAATTGAATATCCTAAAATCAGATGAGGATTCCGTTTACGAAAAGGAATTCTTGTTTAATGTAGATGATATGGAAGCACAAATAGCTTGTCCTAATGATGTGGATAATGTAAAGCCATTGTCACAAGTTGCTGGAACCCATATTGACCAAGGATTCATTGGTTCATGTACAAATGGAAGATTATCAGACCTTGCACAAGCAGCAGCTGTCCTTGAAGGAAAGCAAGTCCATGATGATGTCAGATTAATCATCATACCTGCATCAAAGGAAATATACCAAAAGGCAATGGACTTAGGATACATAAAAACATTCTTGGATGCTGGAGCTATGGTATCCAACCCTGGTTGCGGACCATGTTTAGGTGGACATATGGGAGTACTGTCTGAAGGTGAAACAAGCATTTCCTCTACAAACAGAAACTTCAAAGGAAGAATGGGAGATCCAAACTCTTCAGTCTATTTGGCTAATGCAGGAGTGGTGGCAGCATCTGCAATAAGAGGATTCATTGAAAATCCAGATAATCTTTAAATTATTAGAAACTTTTCAAAGAATTAGAACTTATCGAATAATTGGAAAACTTATCAAATAATAAAATCCATTTACACGGAGATTGCTATTATGTCAAAAACTGCTGACAATGATGTAAATGTAAGATTGATTGAAAAAATCAATCGTGTCGAAGAGGAATATGAAAAGAATTTTTCAAACACTCAAAAAATTCTAATGACTACAGATGGCTCAATTACAGCTATTTTGGATGTACTCTATGGAAAAATTGACTTGAAAACCTTAGAACAGCATTTTGAAGAGGCAACAGAGGAAAGTGCATCTTTAGTGAATGTTGATGCTGGTGATGAAGTCAACTATAGGGAAATCGTAATGCATAAGGATGAACAGCCTTTAATCTATGCAGTTTCCTACATTCCTCTAAAAAGATTGACTAAGGAAATAAAAGAGGACTTGGTTAGAGCAGACATCCCTATTGGAAGAATCCTAAAGAAATATAATATTGAATCCAGAAGGGAAATAAATGTTATTCAAATAGAAAAGCCATCAGAAAAGCTTAAGGAACTTTACAATACTGAAGAGGATTTCTTGGCAAGGGATTACACAATTATACACAAAGGGGAAATCCTGATGTGGATTAAGGAATTCTTCCCAGTGAATTACTTTACTGAAATCTAAATTAAATAATGCATGATTAATTAATGTATAGTTTACTAAACATGAAAAATAGTTCTCAAATGCTCTATTTCACAAAACAGATATATAAAAGAGATTCAAAATAAAAAATAAGAAATATTACTAAGTAAAAATGACAATTATGAATTAAGGTGGATGATATGGGAGTAAAATTTAAAGACATAGTTTCTCCAGAAGAAATTAGTCTAAAGGATTTGGAAGGCAGAACTGTAGCAATTGATGCATACAACACAATCTATCAGTTCCTGTCAGGTATTCGTCAAAGAGATGGAAGTCCTCTTATGGATCAAAATGGAAATGTAACCTCCCATTTAAGCGGAATTCTTTACAGAACTGCAGCTATAGTTGACAAGGGCATAAAGCCAATCTATGTTTTTGATGGAGAAAGCCATGAGCACAAGGCAAAAACCCTTGAACAAAGAAGAGCCATCAAGGAAGAGGCAATGGAAAAATGGGAAGAGGCTAAAGCTGCAGGAAACATTGAAGAAGCAAGAAAATTTGCTATAAGAACTTCCAGAATGTCACCTTATATCCTTGAATCCTCAAAGAAATTACTTGAATATATGGGAATCCCTTATGTTCAGGCTATTGGCGAAGGTGAAGCCCAAGGAGCTTATATGGTAGAGCAAGGAGACGCCTGGGCAGTGGCTTCACAGGATTATGACTGTCTCTTGTTTGGAGCGCCTCGTATCGTCAGAAACCTTACATTAAGTGGAGGAATGTCAAACCTTGAATATCTTGAACTTGAAAAGGTTCTTGAAGAAATAGACTTGACAAGAGAACAATTGATTGATGTGGCTTTGATGGTTGGTACCGACTTCAACGAAGGAATTCATGGAATCGGTGCAAAAACAGGATTGAAATTAATCAGAAACAATAGCTTGGAAGACATTTTAGTTCAAAAGGGAATCACAGAAGTGGAAGTGGAACCTGATGAACTTAGAGACATTTTCCTCAAGCATGAAGTGAATACTGACTATGACATCAAGTTCAAAGCTGCAAAAAAAGACAAGCTTGTTGAATTCATGTGTGAAGAGCATGGATTTTCCGAAAGCAGAGTCTTGAATGTTACAGAAAAACTAAAGAAATTAAGTTCAACTCAAAAAAGCTTAGAAGATTGGTTCTAAACCAGTCTTCGTTACTATTTTTAATAACGTGGAAAATTCAATCCATAGATTATCTTTACATATTTTAAGGCAAGATCTGCCTGTTTCTTATAATCCTTTAAAACTCTTTTTTCAAAATCATCCCTATCCTTGCTTAGTGTAATCAATCTTAAAAAGGACATGTATTCCTCAACAGAGGCATCATAATTGAACTCATATTTCTCATATAATTCATCATCACTAAGCTTTAAGTCCTCTCCCCTGAAAGTTGGAAACTCCAATGTTTGACAAATATTTGCTTTTGTGAAATGCTTTTGCCTTATGAGTGGGGAAACTGAACTGCACAATACATACTGCCCGCAATCTATCAATGGTGGAATCCCCTGACTGTCAAGCCTATCCATGCTTGTCAATTTCTTGAAATGCCTAAGGTTATAGGAATGAAGCTCTGTATAAAAATCAGGCTTATAATAATCAATCAAATCCAATATTTTCTTGCCTTGCTCAGACTCGTAAAATTCCCTGTGAATTGTTGAAATGTATGGAGTCCTGTCGAAATTATAGATATAGATTTGGCCAGGTGAAAAGTCTTCCCTATGTAAAAGCTTGATTAATGGAAGGACATGATTGCCTTCATCACCATGAACTCCTCCAATGAACAGCTTTGTAGGGCCTTCTCCATTATCAATATAGCGAAAATAAGACATGATATCAGTATAATAGTTCTAATGTTTAATGAAATAAAATAAACTAAAATAAAAATTAAAAAACCTATAAAGAATTTAAAAAAAAATAAAATAAAAAATGATTAAAGAGAATTAGGTTCCTTCTCTCCAATCGGATAAGTAATCTTTTTGACGTTCTGACAAATCGTCAATTTCAATGCCCATAGCTTTAAGCTTTAACCTTGCTACATCATCATCAATGCTGTCAGGAGCTTTTTCAACTCCTAAAGTCAAGTCATTTTCAACGATGTATTTTGCAGATAAAGCCTGAACAGCAAAACTCATATCCATGATTTCAGCAGGGTGTCCTTGTCCTCTTGCTGCTGCAAGGTTTACAAGTCTTCCATCTGCTAAAAGATAGATCTTTCTGCCATCTTTCATGGTAAACATTTCAATACTTTCTCTTACCTCTTCACAGCTTACAGATTGAGCTTCAAGGTCTTGTCTGTTGATTTCCACATTGAAATGTCCAGAGTTTGATAACATACATCCATCTTTCATGTACTTGAAGTCATCTCCATGGATAATGTCAATGTTACCGGTTACAGTTACAACAAGGTCTGCAATTTTTACAGCTTCTCTTATTTTCATTACTCTGTAACCGTCCATTCTTGCTTCAAGCGCTCTGATTGGGTCCACTTCAGTTACGATTACATTTGCACCAAGTCCTGCAGCACGGGATGCTACTCCACGACCACACCATCCGTAACCGCAGACAACTACATTCTTACCTGCAATCAACATGTTGGTGGTTCCCATGATTGCATCCAATGAGGATTGGCCAGTACCATATCTGTTATCAAAGAGATATTTGGTATAAGCATCATTTACAGCAATAACTGGGAATTTAAGAGCTCCGTCAGCATGCATAGCTTCCAATCTGTGAACACCAGTGGTTGTTTCTTCACATGCGCCTTTGATTTTTTCAAGGAGTTCTGGACGTTTTTCATGAAGGTACATAATCATATCAGCACCATCATCAATGATTACATCAGGCTTGTGGGACAATACATTGTCAATAGCTTCGTAGTATTCCTCATCGGTTTGTTCTCTCCAACCGTAGATATGCAATCCGAGAGCAGCCGCACCAGCTGCTGCATCATCATGGGTTGAAAGAGGATTACAACCGGTCATAGCCACTTCAGCTCCACCAGCTAATAATGTCAAACCTAAGTTGACGGTTTTAGGTTCCAAGTGTAAGCATGATCCAATGGTAATTCCTTCAAAAGGCTTTTCTTCTTCAAATTGTTTTTTAATGTGTTCAAGAACAGGCATGTGTTTTTGAACCCATTTGATTTTTCTAATCCCTTCATCAGCAAGGGACATGTCTTTAACATTACTCATAAATATCACTTTAAAAATCAATTAAATATTTAGTCGATATAAATAATCATAATAATTTATTATGTTTAGTATAAATATTAATTGTGTTTTTTATAATATAAGATTTACTAACAAACAAAAAATATATAAAGCATAACTTATATAACTTTTAATACTGTCTGATGCCGGGGTGGCTCAGCTGGTTAGAGCGCACGGCTCATAGGGTAACTAAGCGTGCTCTGACTTTTTTCCTGGGATACCGTGAGATCGCGGGTTCGAATCCCGCCCCCGGCATCCAATCCCAGGAATCAAAACATCATAACTATTTTTAACTATTTTTATTCAAATCAAAGAACTTAAACAATTTTATAGACTTTTTTAGCTATTTTTATTCATTTTTAACAATATAGATAACTTAATAAACCTTTTCATTTAAGTTTTTATTATTTTTTATCACTATTTTTTATCTCTAATTTTTATTAGCATAAAACTATAATTAAAACCCCCTTTAAAAAATGATATTAACTAAGAAGACCAATAATAAAATATCAACAATTTATGCAAAATTATATTTTATAAAGATTTATAGGTAACACAATGAAATATAGAACTTTAGGAAAAACTGGAGAGAAAGTCTCTATCTTAGGATTTGGAGCAATGAGATTGCCTCATTTTGAAACCAATGATCAAATTGACAAGGAAAAGTCAGATGAGATATTGTCTTATGGAATTGAAAATGGAATAAATCTCATTGATACCGCTTACTCATATCATGCAAACAATCTATCTGGAAAAGGAAAATGTGAAGAGTATCTTGGAAACTTCTTATATGACAATTCCTATAGGGATGAAATCCTTTTGAGCACAAAGCTTCCAAGTTGGCTAATAAATTCAAAAGAGGATATGGAAAATATCTTTGAAGAGCAATTGAATGATTTGAAAACCGATTCCATTGATTTATACATGTTGCACAGTTTAAATGAAGATACTTGGAAAAAGTTTAGGGAAATCAACATCTTTGAATTCATGGATGAGCTTTTGGATAGCGGAAGAGTGAAGCACATGGGATTCTCAGCACATACTGAGATGGATTGGATAGTTGATATTGTAGATGATTATGAAAGGTTTGAATTTGCCCTTACCCAATTGAACTATCTGGATGAAAGATATCAATCCGGAAGAGAGGGAGTGGAATACTTATCATACCACAATCTTGGAACCATTATTATGGAGCCGCTTAGAGGTGGAAGGCTTGTGCAGAATGTTCCTCAAGACATTATGGAATTATGGGATATGGCAGAAGAAAAGAGAACACCATTGGAATGGGCTTTCCAATACCTTTGGAATATGGAAGAAGTCAATACTGTCCTCAGTGGAATGAACAGCTTAGAGCAAGTCAAGGAGAACATTGAAATAGCTAACAGATCAGAAATCAATTCAATTAGCGAAAATGATTTGGAATTGATTAAAGAAGTGGCTTGGGAATATAAGCAAAGAAAAGGAAACGATTGCACTGGCTGCGGCTACTGCATGCCATGCCCACATGGGGTAGACGTTGCAGGATGCTTTAGGGAATACAATGTAGCTAAAATGCTAAATAATCCTGCAGGAAGTGCAATGCACTATTTCTCACTTGACAGAGGTACAAGAGCAGACAATTGTCTCCATTGTGATGACTGCTTGAACCATTGCCCTCAAATGATCCATATCTCTGAAGACTTGAAGAAAGTGGAAGAGTTCTTTGGTAAAAAATACACTTATTTCTAATTAAATAATCTTAAAAATGAAAATTCAAGACCTTAAAAAATTAAAAGATATTAAAAAAAATAACAATTGTTATATATTATGAAACTCAATATAAGGTTAGGGATTCGAAAGATATAAAAATATAAAAGATAATGACAATATATTATATAAGATGTAAAAAGGTGTAAATATGCCAGAAAGATATAAAGGATTTGGATACTGGGATATAGCAACTCGTCAAATGAGTATCGTGACAAAAAGCCAGCAAACAAGATTTCAAGATGCAAAAGTAGGAGTCGTTGGCTGCGGAGGCATCGGTGGAGGAACCATCTTGATGCTCGCACGTATGGGGCTTGGAAATTTAACTATAGTTGATAAGGACGAATATGATCTTTCCAATCTTAACAGACAAGCTATTGCAAGTTTAGAAACCATTGGAATTGAAAAAACAGTAGCAACAAAAGAAAGAGTAAGAATTACAAACCCCTACACTAAAGTTAATGCATTCAATGAGAAATTAACTCCAGAAAACATTGATAAAATATTTGGAGATAGAGACATAATTATCGATGCATTGGATAATCTTTATTCAAGAGTTGTTGTAAGCAGATATGCGAGAGAAAATGATATTCCTTACATACATGGAGCAATTCATGGAACTCAAGGACAATTAAGTGTATTTACAAAAGATACAGTCTCCTATGAAGAATTATTCTCACTTCCATCTCTTGGAAAAGAGTTAGGTGAAGAAACTGAAGCGGAAATCAAAAAATTAACTAAAGGAGTGCCTCCAGTAATTGGACCGGTTCCAAATATTGTTGGATGCTTAGAAGCATTTGAAGCTTATAAATTAGTAACTGGAATTGGGGAAGTTACCTACGCTCCAAAAATACTTAATTTTGATTTACTCAACTTAGAATCTTTTAAAGTTTTGGAATTATAAATTCCTTAACTACTACTTTTTTTACTACTTTTTTTACTTTTCTTCTTAATTTTTTAATAATTTTCTAATAATATTCTAATAATATTCCAATAATTTTTTTCTATTTTTATTCAATCTTTATTGATTTCACCTTTATTTTAAATAATTTTTCTATAAATCTTTAGAATATTCTCATCTATTTTTGTCAAAATTCTAAAAAAATATATGTTAAAATATACTTTTGTTCAATTTTTTATAATAAAAATAAAATATTTTTAAAATTTTTATAAAAAATTAGATATTCAAATGAAAAATATTGAAAAAAATAAACTATTGCACAAGGTTTAAAAACTATAAAATAGATAAAATAATATATTAAAATATATAAATATATTATTAGGTGGAAATCTATTTCCGAACTAATGATTAAGAAATAATTATTGAACTAATAATAATTATATTATATTATTCCAAATCCAATGGAGAATGATTTAATGGAAGAAAGAATCAAAAACGTAATTGAAAGAATGAAAGCAGACAATATAAAGTTTATTAGACTCCAATTTGTTGATTTGCATGGAATTCCAAAAAATGTATCTATTCCTTGCAAATTGGAAAATATGGAAGATTTATTAATTGACGGTATCCTATTTGATGGATCATCAATACCAGGTTTCGTAGGAATTGAAGGAAGTGACCTTGTATTGAAACCAGATATAAGCACCTATTCCGCTTTATCCTGGAGACCTGAAGAATCTGCATCCTGCAGGTTCATTTGTGACATTTACAAACCTAACGGAGAGCCATTTGAAGGGGACCCAAGAGGAATCCTTAAAAAGGCATTAGCTAAAATCAAGGAAGAAGGTTACACCTACAACATAGGTCCAGAACCTGAATTCTTTATTGTAGATACTGATGATGACGGATACCCAATTCCTCACGATGACGCAGGATACTTTGATGTGGAACCTGTTGATAAGGGAACTGACTTCAGAAGAGAAATTACCACTAACTTACAGGAATTAGGCTTTGAAGTTGAAGCAAGCCACCACGAAGTAGGTCCTGGTCAAAACGAAATTGCATTTAAATTCGATGACGCTTTGAAAACTGCAGATGCAGTTATTACATTCAAACAAGCAATTAAAGCTATTGTAGCAAACATGGCTGATTTCGATGGATTTGACTACAGAGTCACATTCATGCCAAAACCATTCTTCGGAGAAAGTGGTAGTGGAATGCACTGTCACCAAAGCTTATTCAAGGATGGAAAAAATATCTTTTATGATGAGAACAGTGAAACTGGATTATCCCAAGAAGCTATGTGGTTTATTGGAGGATTATTGAAACACTCTGCAGCAATCACAGCAGTTACCAACCCTATCGTAAACTCATACAAAAGATTGGTTCCAGGTTACGAAGCTCCTGTATACATTTCATACGGTATTCAAAACAGATCCACTTTAATCAGAGTTCCAGCTGCACGTGGAAAAGCTACCCGTATTGAATACAGAAGCCCAGACCCAACATGTAACCCTTACCTTGCATTTGCAGTAATGCTCGAAGCAGGTATGGACGGTATCAAAAACAAAATCGACCCTGGAGAAGCAATAGAATTCAACATTTATGAATTAAGCGATGAAGAAAGGGAAGAAATGGGCATTGAATTGCTACCTTCCAGTTTATGGGAAGCATACCACACCTTTGAAGAAAGCGAAATCATGAAAAAAGCACTTGGAGACCATATATTCGATGCATTCTTAGCTGCAAAATATGAAGAATGGGACGAATACAGAGTCCAAGTATTCAATTACGAACATAAGAAATACTTAAACTTATAATTCAATGACATTGAATTTTAAGATTTGAGAAATATAGCTATTTAAAATTAAATAGCTATCTTTTATTTTATTTTTAAAAACTTGTTTTAACCAATTACAACACTTATTCTTAAAAAATTCCAGTTTAGAAAGTAGGAGATTACATGTCAGAATCTGAACATAGAATGATAGAAATTCTAAGAATCCTTAATGTACAGGAAAAGCCAATCGGTTCAAAAGTAATAGCTGACGAACTTAAGACCAAAGGGTATAACCTTGGTGAGAGAGCAGTGCGTTACCATATGCAAATTCTTGATGAAAAGGGATACACAGAAAGAAAAGGATATTCTGGTAGAGTAATCACAGAACTTGGAAGAGGAAAGCTTGAAAAGGGATTGATTTACGACCAAGTTGACTTCACATTTTCAAAATTTGAAGAGAGAATATACTTAACTGATTTTGATTACAATAACAGATGTGGAAATGTAATCGTAAATACCTCAAATATCCTGGAAAACAAGGCATTTGACATAATTAAGGAAGTCTTTGCTGCAGGGGTTTGCGTAAGCCCATTGATCAATGCTAAAAAAACTGAAATCAATGGGAAAAAAGGATATGTGATGAAAACCATCTGTGGTACAACAATTGATGGAGTGTTCTTGAAAAATGGAATTCCATCCATCCCACAATATGGAGGGCTTGTTGAAATTGAAGATTACTATCCTACCAAGTTTTCAGAATTGATTTCCTACAAGAAAACATCCATTACTCCATTAGATGCATTTATAGCAAAAGGCATGACTTCAGTTTTGGATGTTGCAGAACATGGAACCGGAACAATTCCAGCAAACTTTAGGATAATTCCGGAAACCGGTTTAGAAAAGGCAAAGGAAATTATCCAAAAACTTGAAAAAGTTGGAATTGGAGGAGTTTTGGAAATCGGAGAAACAAGTGAAAACGTTTTAGGAATTCCAGTTCCTGAAGGAATGGTTGGAATATCAATCATTGGAGGAATCACACCATTCTGTGCAGCTCAGGAAATGGATTACAAAGTTGATATCAAGACTGGAGAGGAATTCATTGATTACAATAAACTGAAAGAGCTTGAATCCTCTAAGCACAAAATCAAGAAAGCAAAGAAGATAGAGTATAAGCAAACACCATTCATACTTACAAAATCATTGAATAGGATGAATCAAGTCGATTATGACATTGAAACCAATGAGGGAAA
>JAGCLR010000359.1 GCA_017646885.1 Methanobrevibacter sp.
GGCTATGTCCGTGACCGTGGTCGTGGTCATGGTCATGGTCATCATCTGCACAATCAGGACAAGCGCAAAGTGAGAAATCATCTAAATCATCATCACAATCGCAGCTATCTCCATGGTCGTGGTCGTGATCATGGTGATGGTCATGTCCATGGTCGTGGTCATGGTCGTGACTATGTTCATGTTCATGTTCGTGACCGTGGTCATGTTCATGTTCGTGACCGTGGTCATGTCCATGTTCGTGCTCATGCTCATGCTCATGATGATGCTCCTCCTCATGACTGTGCTCATGTTCATGTTCATGTTCATGGTCGTGATTATGATGGTCATGACTGTGACCGAGGTCATGTCCGTGATCATGGTCATGATGGTGATGGTCATGTCCATGGTCGTGATTGTGATCATGCTCATGGTCGTGGTCATCATCTGCACAATCAGGGCAACCACAAAGACTTATATCAACATCTTCATCATAATCTATCTCTTCTCTATGATCAAAAACACTTAAATCAGTGCTTTTCTGATAATCCTTCAATAACTGCTTTTTATAATGCTCTTCATTCAAACATTTTTCATCTTTGCAGTCAGGATCAAAACAAATATAATTGTAATGGGCAGGATTATAACATTCCTCATCATTACAATCTGGATCATAACATCTGTTTTCTACCATATTGACACCTTAATAATAAATTAAATAAATTGAATAAATTAAATAAATATAATTCCAAAATCGTTGAATTATTCATTCAAGTGTTCCAAACCCATCTTGTAAATCATTTCAACATGAAGGTCAGTTAATGAATATCTGGCTTGCTTTCCTTCTTTCTCAAATTTAACAATATTATGTGCTCTCAATATCCTTAATTGATTGGAAACTGCATTTTGATTCAATCCCAATGCTTCGCAGATATCACATACACATAAATCCTCATAGCTTAAAAGGGAAATTATCTTAAGTCTTGTTGGATTTCCAAAAATCTTGAAGAATTCTGAAAGGTCAGAATATTCGTCTTCAGCCAAAATATGTTTTTTAACTCTTTCTATTGAATCTTCATGAGGATGGTATATTTCACATACATCATCATGATTATTTTCTTTATTTTGTGAATTTTGATTTTGCATTTGGAACACCTTTTTATAATAATAGTATCCACATCAATATATTTAAATGTTTTCATATCATGATATTATGATATGTTATTACAAAAAGTAAGAAAATAAGGGAAAAAGTAATAAAAAAATAGATAATTAAAAAAAGTAAATTAGAATGGAACTATAGGAATAAACGTAAAACGAAGAATGGACCTATAGCTGCAAGTAGGAAAAGACCTATTCCTAATGCAGTAATATGCTTTTGTTCATCCATTATTCCATTAATGATTAATAAAATGCTGAAAAATCCTATTATTAAAGGTAAGATATGAGAAAATATAATAATAAATCCATTTGCCATTTATATCACAATAATCCTTTTTACAATTATATAATAATTTATTTCATTTAATATTTAAATTTAAGAAGAAAAAATAGCTAAAAATTAAAGATTAAAAAAGAAAAGAATCAGAAATTGTTAATGTTTATTTCCCCTTTATGTAAAGCAGTTCCAACCAAAGCCTTTTTGATTCCCATTTCATTGATTAAAGGAATCTCATCTTTAGTTATTCCACCACCTAAAATTATTTTGTCCTTGAATTCATCAAACTTGTCAAGGAGTTCCTTGTTGAATCCTGCTTCTGTTCCAACTGAAGAGATATCAAGCAAAATGATTTCATTTGGATCAATTCTTCTCAAGACTTCCTTGAATCCATCCAAATTCAAATCCATATGCTTAGTGTACAATTCATTATTCTTTACATCCACACTTACAATGATTCTTTCCTTTGGATACTTTTCAAAGATCTTTTCAAGCTCTTCAATTGACTCTAAAGTTTCAGTGGCTACAATGATCTTATAAGCGAAATCAAGCATGAACTCAAAGGTTTCAAGATTATCTACACCTACATCCACAATAACAGGCAAAATGGTATTGACTTCCTTTATCTTATAGATATTATGATTTCCATTTCTTTCAATAAGGTCTAAATCAGCTATATACATCTCTTTTGCATTAGCCCTTTTTAATGAGTTGGCTATTTCCACTGGATCAGATGAAGATGCATATATGGTTTGTAAAGGAGTGTAAGTGTCCCTATTGCCGCTTTTACCAGATACAGCAACAGAATTCATTAAATCTAAAACAGGAATAATCTCTAACATATTTTCACCATAATTACCATTATTTTGATAATTATAAATTATTCATCTAATTTTATAAATATTTCGTTAGCCAATTCCTTGTCAACAGCAAGTTGGGTGTTTCCCAATTGGAAAACATAATTAGGGAATTTTTGGATTAGACAGATTTTAGAACCTGGAATAAGTCCTAAATTCATGATTTTTCTTAATTTACGAGCATCTTCTGTTTTGATGTGTGAAACTTCACCGGATTCTCCACTGTGGCAAGATACTAAAGGCACTGAATATTCGTTTCCTAATTCCTTTTCTCCATCTCCTTTAGGGATTGGATTGTTGTGAGGACAGTTTTCTGGGTTTCCCAAGATTCTGCAGATGTTGTCTTCAACCTCTTCACTCATAACATGCTCAATCTGGTCTGCCAATTCTTCCATTTCATCCATGTCAGCTAAAAACAAGTCTGCTACAACCTTTTCTGCAATCCTATGTTTTCTAACCAATGACCTTCCCAAACGTTCACCGTTTTCAGTTAGGTTTACAAAGCCATCTTCAATTTTAACATATTCCTTTTTAGCCAATAATTCAATATCATCACTATTGAATTCATCAATGACCAATTTCTCTTCCTTTTCAAATTCTCTAACCCAAATATCACGCAAATAATGTTCAATCTCACTTTTTTCCATTTTAAACACCAAACTGTTAGAAACTATTTAATCATGCTCTTAATCTTTCTAAAACTGTCTTCTATAAACTTATATGATTTGGATTCCGGCAGAATCTCATATCCGCAATTGGGACATTTAACTGTTTTGCAATTAATAGGGCATGAATCACAGCTAATCCCATCACATTTTTGAAATGTGAATCCGCAGAATTCACATTTGACTATTTGATCTTTTATCTTATTTTCATCCATTTCAAAACCCCATCAATCTAAAACGATTAAATCCTTAAATATTATAAAACCACATGTAAGCTAGTTAAAATTAGGTTTACTATAAAACCCATTGTAAATGCAAGAACTATACTCATTATAGCAATCAAACTTGCTAATTTAACACCTCTTTCCTTAATCATAATCATCAATTGAGCTACACAAGGCAAGAATAAAGTCAATGTTACAGATGCAACAAGCAATTGAACACCTGTCAATTGATTTTGGATAGTCATAAGTCCTGCAGCTCCAAAGTCCCTTCTAAAGAATCCAAGCACGAATGAAGAGCTTGTTGAAGTTGGAAGACCAATTGCATTGACTACAGGACTGATGCATGCAATGATCCATTGGAAAATGCCGCATAAGTCAAGTGCCCAAATGA
>JAGCLR010000360.1 GCA_017646885.1 Methanobrevibacter sp.
AATTCTTTTTTATTATCTTTTATTTTTTTCATTGAATTCTATTTTTACTTTAAAGATATATTTTATATATTTCCAATAATATAATAGTATTAATTATTTTAAAATAAATTTATTTTCATTTATTTGAATAAAGGGGGATTAATATGAAGTTAAAAGGTAGAAATTTATTAATTTTGCTCATTATCCTAATTTTAGGATTTTCTATTTTATCTGCAGGATCAGCTTATACTGGAACTGGATTCACTCATGACATACCTTTTTCAAAATATTCTGATTTGTCAAATGATGATATCCTAAACAAGTTTGATGATACAGATTGCCAACCGGAATTCACTGGATACTGTTCTTATGTAACTGATGGAGATACCATTGAAGTTGATGGTCTTGGAAAGGTCCGTTTTGTAGGTGTAAATACACCAGAAAGAGGTGTGGAAGGTTATATCTGCTCTAAACGTTTTGTTCAGAAATTATGCTTGAATAAAGAGGTAAGTTTAGACATTGATGATTCAAAGTACACTGATAAGTATGGCAGATATTTGGCTGTTGTCATAGTGGATGGCAAGAACTTGAATGAAATGCTTTTAAGGGAGGGGCTTGCTGAAGTAATGTATATGCCTCCAAGTGAGTTTTATCCATATGATTGGGCACCTAATTCAGATGGGTATTCCCATTATGTAAGCTCATATAGCTCTTCAAACACTGGAAGCTCTTCATTAGATTCCTCATCTTACATAGCAAGTGCAAACAGCCATAAGTTCCATTATACTACATGCAGATGGGGAAAGAAGATTTCTGAGAAAAACAAGGTCACTTTCAAAAGCAGATCTGATGCAATTAGCCATGGATATGAACCATGCAAGGTTTGTCAACCTTGATTAATAATTTTTATTTATTTCAATGAATTTGGAGAGATATTATGAAAGAAGAAGTATTTTACGGTAAAGGAATGGCAAGAGTAAAGGAAGAGGATGAAGATTTATATAAGGCAATAGTTGCTTTAAATGATGCTGTATGGAATGGAAAAGCATTGGATTATAAGACTCAAAAGTTAATAGCAATTGGAATTGCAGCTTCCAATGCAGACAGCAGAGCTACTGAAAAGCAAATGATGAGTGCTAAAAAGGAATTAGGTGTCACTCGTGATGAAGTTGTGGATGTCTTAAAGGTTGTCTTATTGACCTCAGGAATGCAACCATTCAACAAGGCTTTGCAAATAGCAAATAAAGTGTTTGAATAATTAATGTTCTATTATTTCATTTGGAGTTAAATCATGTCTGAAAAGGTATTTTATGGCAAAGGGGTTCGTAGAATCAAAAATGAAGATTCTGAATTGTATGGTGCAATTGAGAATTTGGACAAGAATGTTTGGAATGGAAGCTCTTTGGATTACAGAACTCAAAAGTTAATTGCCATAGCAATTTCCGCTACAAGTAATGAAGGAAATTCATTCATGAAACAGGTATCTAAAGCTAAAAAAGAGCTTGACATCAGTCGTGATGAGATAATGGATGTATTGAAAGTTGTCTTATTGACTTCTGGCATGCCGGCATTCAATAAATCCTTGGAAGTAGTGAATAAATTGTATGATTAAACTTTTTTAAAACTGTTTTCTTTAATTTTTTGCTTTTTTTAGTTTTTTACTATTTTTTATTTTTTAAATTACTCTTTTTCCAATATTTCAAAAACCTTTTCCATTGTATCCGCTATTTTAAAGGTGTTTTTATCCCTTTTAGCTCTTACAACACCTTCATCAATCATGAAGTCAATCATTTCAAGCATTGGGTCATAGAAATCAAACATATTGAATATTACGATTTTCTTGTTGTGTCTTTTTAGTTTTTTCAAGACAATTGTTTCAAAAAACTCATCAAGGGTTCCTATTCCTCCAGGAGCTATGATAAATGCATCTGATTTTTCTAAAAACAGGTTTTTTCTCTCTTTCATTGATTCAGTATAAATGAATTCATCACAATCCCTACAGATTCCTTCAAATTTTTCCATCCACTTTGGTGCAATTCCTATAACTTTTCCGTTATTGTCTAAGGCTCCTTTTGAAACAGCACCCATAACTCCGGTTGAACCTCCACCAAATACAAGTGAATGGCCTCTTTTAGCTATTTCTTCACCTAATCTGTATGATTCATCAATATATTTGGATTTTATTTTAGTGCTTCCAGCACCATAAACGCAAATTCTCATAATATCCCTTATCTTTTTGAATATAGTATTTATTTATAATTTAATCATTAAAAGTTTTTTTATATACTTTATACTAATATAAAATTTAATTGTAAAAAGTTTTTTATATGCTTTATCTATTTTAAACTTATCTATTTAAATAAAAAATTACAAATAATATCATAGAAATGGAATATTTGGTGGAATAATGAAAATATTAGTAGTTCAAGAGTCTGACTGGTTAAAGAGAAATCCACATCAGCAACATCATTTGATGGATCGTATGGTACTTAGAGGTCATGAAGTAAAGGTTATAGATTATCCTATCGATTGGCCAAAGGAAGATCCTGATGGATTTATGTTCAAAAGGGAAGTGCATGACAATGTATTCAAAGTAAAACCTGATGCAAATATTCAAGTTATCAGACCTTCTTTCATTAAAAAGCCAGTCTTAAACTACATGTCATTATATTTTACTCATAAAAAGGAAATCAAAAGGCAAATAGAGGAATTCAAGCCGGATATCATTATGGGATTGGGTTTGCTCAATGCATATTCCGCTTCAAAGCTTGCCAATAAACATAATATTCCATTTGTATACTACCTGATTGATGTGCTTTATGCACTTATTCCAGAAAAGACATTTCAATCATTTGGAAAGAAAGTTAACATGAAGGCAATAGAACGTTCTGACCTTGTCATCACTATCAATCAAAAGCTTAAAGAACTGGCTGTGGATTTGGGTAGTGATCCAAATGAAACCATTTTAATTGATGCTGGAATTGATTTAAATGACTTTGACCCTCAACTTGATGATTCCAATATAAGAAGTATGTATCACATAGATAAAAATGACACAGTTCTCTTCTTTATGGGTTGGATCTATGAATTTGCAGGTAT
Source organism: Methanobrevibacter sp. (assembly GCA_017646885.1). The sequence goes on from JAGCLR010000360.1 coordinate 3,079, forward strand.
GAAGGAATTGGCTATTGAGCTTGGAAAGAACAAGGAAGAATATCCGAACATGAAGATTCTCATTGTAGGTGATGGTGATGCCTATGACAGGATGGTTCAAATAAAAGAGGAATATGAACTTGGAGACCAATTGATACTTACTGGAAAGCAACCTTATGAAATGATTCCTGAATTCTTGGCATCTGCTGATTTCTGTCTCCTTCCAGCTTATATCGATGAGGAGATCATGCAGGACATTGTTCCAATCAAGCTTTATGAGTATTTGGCTATGGAAAAGGTTGTTATAGCAACAGAACTTCCAGGAATTTCCAAGGAGTTTGGTTATGGAAATGGAATCGAATATGTCCAAAAGGCAGAGGAAGTTTTGGAAACTGCTCAAAGGATTCTTGATGAGGGAAGATATGATGAGATTTCCAAAAAAGGAAGGGAGTATGTCAAGTCCAATGATTGGGAAGCCATTACAGATAAGTTTGAAAAGGCTTTGAATGACTTGATTGAATAATAGTTTTAAGATATTAAGGGCAAGTAGAAATCTTTTTAACTCATTAAGTTCAATTAAGATTTACACATCAATTTTTTAACTTTTTGAAGTGATGTTAAATTATTTTAAAAATTTTTGTTTTAATAAAAAGTTCTAATTGGTGATATTATGGCGAGAAAAACTTTCAATGAAAAACTTAACGATTCTAAAGATATGCCTAAAATTATAAAAGTTACAGATGAGAAATCCATTGAACGTTATGGTGGAGAGGATATGCTGATTGCTCCTCCATTGGAGTACAATGAAATCATGGCTAAGATTCCTAAGGGAAAACTGATTACTACCGGTCAAATTAGAGAATTTTTAGCAATGAAACATGGTGCTGAATTTACTTGTCCTTTGACTGCAGGTATTTTCATTTCTTTAGCTGCCCAAGCAAGTGAGGAAAGAGAGGATAATAAGATACCATTTTGGAGAACTCTTAAAAAGGATGGGGAATTGAATCCGAAATATCCTGGAGGAGTGGAATATCAAAAGGAAATGCTTGAAAATGAAGGCCATAGTTTCATTACAAAAGGAAGAAAGAATATAAGATATTTTGTTGAAGATTATGAAGATAAATTATTTGAGTTAGAATAACTTTTTGGTTATTTTAACTAATTTTTATATTTTGGAGGATAATTTATTTTTTTATTTTTGATTTAACTATTTTTCACCATTAAATAATTGGAGATTGTTTATGCCAGAATTAACATTTAGAAATGCAGAAGAAAAGGATGTTCCTTTGATTTTGGAATTCATTAAGAAATTAGCTGATTATGAACATAGATTGGATGAAGTGATTGCTACTGAAGAAGCTTTGAAATACTGGATTTTTGATAAGAACCAAGCGGAAGTTATTTTCGCTCTTGAAGATGGAAAGGAAATAGGATTTGCATTTTTCTTCTTAAGCTTTTCAACTTACATTGCAAATGTCAATATGCATCTTGAAGATCTTTTCATTGACCCCGAATATCGTGGAAAAGGTTATGGAAAGGCATTGCTTAGAGAGCTTGCGAAGATAGTTAAGGAAAGAGGTTATGGCCGATTTGAATGGACCTGTCTTGAATGGAATGAGCCAAGCAAGGAATTCTATAAATCCATTGGAGCACAAGAAAAGGATTGGGATGTTTTCCATTTTACAGGACAATCTTTGGAAGATTTTATCAATGAGGATTAATTTTTCATAATTTTTAATTTCTTTATTTTTTACTTTTTTTAAAATCTTTATTTTTCCTATTTTTACATTTATTCTTAAAATTGATTCATTTTTTCATTATTTTATATTTAATAGTTTAATCAATAGTTCATTTTTTTATTAATTTTTTACTATTTTTTTTAAAAAATTCATTTATTTTATTGAAAAACACACTCTGTTCAAAAGTTTTAATAAAGTTTTAATAATGGGGTTTATAAATATATTTTATGATAATAAATTAATTAATAATTGAATTAATTTATTTGTTTTTGATAATTCCTATTAATTAATTAAATTATTAACTCTTTAGTTTATAGTGTGATATAATGAGTGAAAATGATAATGATATGATTTATGATTTATGGGATAAGCCACCTCTTTTTGAGTGGATCCTTTTGTCCCTTCAACGTTTATGCGCTATTTTTGGTGCTACCATTTTAGTACCGATTGTAGTTAACACAACTGTTGGTGAACCTGTGCTATCTGTTCCAGTTGCTTTGATTGCTTCTGGGGTAGGTACACTTATTTATGTAGCGGCTACACGGAATAAAAGTCCGGTATATCTGGGAAGTTCATTTGCTTTTATTGCACCTATGATTGCTGGATTTGCTATTGGTGGTAAGTCAAGTATTTTCTCAGCTTTAATGGTTGTAGGTTTAGTGTATGTTGCTATTGCTATAATCATCAGGGTTACTGGTAATGAATGGATTAACAGATTATTGCCTCCAGTAATTGTAGGTCCTATGATTATGGTAATCGGTTTATGTTTAGCTCCTACTGCAATTCAAGAAATTGGTCTTGATCAAGCTGTAATTCCAATCAATAACCTTATTGTTGCACTTGTTGCATTCTTTACAACTGCTGTTATAGCTATTCGTGGTAGAGGAATGCTTAAGGTTATTCCTTTCTTGATTGGTATTATTGTATCATATGTTGTAGCAGCTTGCTTAGGTATGGTTGACTTCTCTGGATTCTATGCAGCAAGCATATTTGAAATACCAGATTTCTACGTGCCATTTGTACATTATAGCTTTAATCCTGCTGCTCTTTTAACAATTGTTCCAATTGCTCTTGTAACTATGGTAGAGCATGTTGGGGACCATAAGGTATTAGGGGAAATTATTGGCCGTGACTTAATTTCAGATCCTGGTTTAAACAAGACCCTTCTTGGTGATGGTCTCGCTACATTCTTTGCAGCATTTATGGGTGGTCCTGCAAACACCACTTACGGTGAAAACACTTCTGTTGTAGGTTTAACAAGAGTTGCATCCATTTATGTAATTGGTTTAACTGCAATCTTTGCAATCATATTTGCATTCTCTGGTCATTTAACTGCACTTCTTGCAGCTATGCCTAACCCTGTAATTGGAGGTGTAGCGATTCTTCTTTACGGATTCATTGCAGTAAACGGGGTAAAGCTCTTAATCCAAGAAGAAGTTGACTTCAATAACAACAAGAACATTGTTGTTGCAGCTACCATGTTGGTTTTAGGTTTAGGTGGAGCTACCTTGTCCATTGTTCAAGGTGACTTGTCTGTTTCCATTTCAGGTATGGCTCTTGCAGCAATTGCGGGTGTAGTTCTTAACTTGATCATTCCAGAAAGAGAAAAAGATAACGAATTCGTTCCAGAAGTTAAATAATTTTTCTTCTTTCTTTTTTGTTTTTTCTTTTTTATTTCTAATTTTTAATATAATTTTTTTTTAAATTTTCATTTACTTAATTAATATAAGTATTTCTCTTATTTTTTCAATATATCGTTTATTTTCATTCTAATCATCCTATCATGTGTTAAAAATAGCTTATATTGCATTTATATTAAAAATTCTTATTTTCATAAGCTATGGGATAATTTGATTTTATTATATCTTATTTAAAAAACTAATCTAATCTTATTTTTTATTTAATAAGCAAATATTTAAGCATATTTGTTTTATTTAAGTATTATTTGCTTATATTTTATTAAAATACTTATAAAATGATATTTATTCATTAAATAAACTAATATTTGATAGTTTTTATTATAATCTTATTATAGTTGTTTATTTTAAGTTTCAAGAACATAATTGATTTATTTCAATAAAACAATGATTTAATCATTTTCATATCAATTATAAAGTATTTTTTACTCCTAAAACTAATTTTAATGAATTCTAAAAGCTTTAATTCATTCTTCTTTTTTAGAAAGATATATATATCTTCAGAATAAATGTTTTAGTATTGATGTTTAAAAGTTATTTAGCTAAATCTTGATTTTAAATTAGATTTTATACTTAAAAAGCATTAAAAAAATTTTTTTAATTTTTTTAATAGGTGGTGTAAGAATTTATAGATATAAGAAAATATTTCTTGTAGTTTTGATAACATTTTTAGTATTTTCATTGACTGCAGTATCTGCAAGTGATAGTGAAGATTTCAATCTTCAAAATGATATTGATGAAAGCGATCTTTCAGTTATGGACTCATATGAATGCTCCACTAGTTTGGAAACTGGTTCTGAATCCATTGTTTCTGGGGATGAGAATTCTAACCCTGAAGAAGGTCCTAATTCCAAGGATGGTTCTAATACTGAAGAAGATCCAAATGATGATTCTGGCTCTGATAGCACTGAAACAGAACTTCCTGAAGTTTATAGCGCTTCTATTGTTTCAAGTCATGCAGAATGCCAATCCATGAAGGTAAAGTATACTGTAGGCAATATTATCTATAAAGTCAAGCCATATGATATAGTGAAAATAAATGGAACAGACTATTTCTCTCCAATGTATAATAAGAAAGTTAACCTAAGGGTGTATACTGGAAGCAGTTATAAGAATTATTATGCATATGTTGACGAAAAGGGAATAGCTTCCATAAAAATACCTAATCTTGCCGTAGGAACCCATAAGCTAATGATTTATGTTGACAATAAGAATCTAGGTTCCTCATCAATAACAGTCACCAAATCCAATGCAACTGTTTATGCTCCTCAAAAGACTGTTAAGCATAAGGCAAATTCTTATTTTTATATGAAAATTTCAGATAGCACTGGTGCCTTGGTAAAGAACACCAGCATTAAGGTTAATGTTTTCACTGGAAAGAAAATAAAGACCTATTCAGTTAAAACAAATACAAAGGGAGTAGCTAAGATAAGTACCAGCAAACTTGCTTTAGGTACTCATAAGGTAATCATCAACTCTACAAATAAAAACATTAAGATTAAGAAGACCACTAAGATCATTGTTAAGAAGTCTGTAGCTAAAAAGGTTTTAAAGATTACTGCATCTGCTCCTACAAAAACTGTAAAGTATAAGGCAAATAGCTATTTCACCATCAAAGTTACTGATTATTACGGTTTCCTTAAGAAAAGCCTTAAGCTTAAGGTAAAGGTTTATACTGGCAAGAAATACGTTAATTATACAGTTAAAACAAATGCATCAGCTATTGCAAAAATAAAAACCAACAAATTGGCTATAGGAACCCATAAGGTGGTAATCAGTTCTGGCAACAAAAGCTATAAACTTTCCAAATCATCTAAGATCATAGTCAATAAATCCTTAAACACTGCTAAAACTAGTTTGGCTCCTGCTTTAGTTGCCACTCAGTTCTATCAGAAAGATGAGGATTACTACGCTCTATTACGTTGGAATGCTAAAAACAATAGCAATTATCAAATATTAAGGAAATTGAATGAAACCGATTATGATGTTCGCGCTATTATTAAGGCGAATTCCAATGACATGTCTTACTATGATAAGGTTGATTCAGATAAACTCTACACCTACTCAGTTAGAGAGATATTGACAAACGCTTCAGGTAAGATTTTAGGCCCTTATGACTCAGAAGGATTGAAATTGATTGATAGGCCAAATGTAACTGTTGATTTCCAAAACCTAAAGGCAGTTGTTCAATGGACAAAAGACCCTACTGCAAGCAAATACCGTGTTTTCAGAAAAATCGGTCGTGATGGAGAATATAAATGCATTGCTACAGTTGACGCTCCAAGTCTCAGTTATGTGGATTATTACTATAAATCCGAAGAGGACTTGCAGAATTTGTTAACTGCTTCTGTATTCATCGATCCAAGTTACAATAGCTTGTTTTATACAGTTAGGGCATGCACTCAGAAAGTGGTGAATGCTGTAACTAAGACAAGTTACGGACTATATTATCCTGACGGTGATTTCCATCTTGAATCCCCAAGTATAGTATCACTTAATGGAACTACTTTAAAATGGGGTAAAGTTCCAAATGCAGAAGGATACTTGATTCTTAAGAAGGATGAAACAAGTGATGATTGGGAAGAAATCGCTGATGTTATTGCAAAGACTTCCACTATTCAAACCCTTTCAGTAAGTGGAATTGAAAATAGTGCATATTATGCTGTGCAAGCATACTCCACTAAAAACGGAGAAAAGGTATTCAGTGATTTTGATAAAGGATTCACACTCAAGAACTTTGACCCTATTGAATTTGCAAGTCAAAGGATATTGTATTTCGGTGACAGTATTACACATGGATCTCCGTATGATTCCGCTACAACCCAGCATGTCTTCTCAATTCCTTACAGAGTAGCTCAATTGCTTGGATGCGTTTATTACAATCCATCAATTCCTGGTTCAACTTATCATGATTTAGGTTATTATGAAGAAAACGGTACCAGTGTCAATATAGAAAATACAAATTATTACAGATATCGTATTACAAGAGAAGTAGTTGAACCGATTTCTGAAGGAAGATATCCTGGTAATTGTGAATATTTAAACACTAAAGCAAACAGTGAAGGAATAGAGAATACAACTATAGAAGATTATAATATTGTTGTTTTGGCTGCAGGAACAAACGATTATCTTGACAATACTGTTTTGGGAGAAAAGGACAGTGATGATAATTCTACTTTCAATGGTGCTTTAAACTATATTTTAGGAAAAATAGAAGAAGCAAGCCAGAATCGTGTAGCTGAAGGCAAAGATCCAATTAAAGTGGTATTTGTAGACTTGTATTACTCTGACCGTACTTATAATTATAAGGAGCTAAACAATAGAGATACCACTCCAAACCAAATTGGATTGAAATTAACTGACTATCAAAGGGAATTGGATGATCAGTTAAGCAAATGGAATGAAAGTGAGTATTTAAGCTGTTATAATTTCAATACAAGGGATTATGAAATTGTAAACCAGCAAACATGTCCTTATGTTTCTACAGATAATTTGCATTTCTCAAAATTCACTTATGGTCAGTATGGTAATGCATTTGCACAGTTCCTTTTAGATGAAGTTTTCTATGCTTAAACTTCATTTAAAAACTTTTTTTTATTTTTTTATTTTTTAAACTATTTTTAACTTTTTTTTAAATTTATCTTTAACTCCTCTTTTTTACAAATTTAAATAATAATCTATTTAACTTATTTAAGTCATAAATAATATTAATAGAAAATTTTCTTATAAATCATGGAGATATAATATGAATGAAATTGTTTTAAACCATCCATTAATAACCCATAAATTAGCTA
>JAGCLR010000361.1 GCA_017646885.1 Methanobrevibacter sp.
ATGGAATGGTGAAGGATACTATGAAAACCTTTGGGAAACCAATGTAATCGGTTTAAAGAACATGATTCGCCTTCAAGAGAAATTAGGCTTTAGGATGATTTCCTTCTCATCTGCAGAAGTTTACGGGGATTATGAAGGAATCATGACTGAAGACGTAATGGAAAACAGGCCAATTAAAGACACTTATCAAATGAATGATTATGCAATTTCCAAATGGGCTGGAGAATTGATGTGCATGAACTCAGCAACCATGTTCGGTACAGAAACAGTAAGGGTTCGTCCTGTAAACTGCTATGGTCCTCATGAAGCTTATTCCCCTTACAAAGGATTCATCCCTATTTTCATTTATAAAGCACTCCATGGATTGCCTTATTCAGTTCATAAAGGTCACAAAAGAATTATTGATTATGTTGAAGATACTGCAAATACCTTTGCAAATATCGTGGATAATTTCATTCCTGGTGAAGTTTACAATGTTGGAAGCAAACAGGAATGGGAAATGACCATTGAAGAGTATTCTGACTTGGTATTGGAAGCTGTAGGAATAGATGACTCTTTAGTTACATACACTCCTGCTGAGGCATTCACTACAAAAGTCAAAACCATTGACTTTTCCAAAGCTATTCGCGATTTAAAACATGATCCGAAAGTTGACCCTAAAGAGGGAATTAGAAGAACTGTGGAATGGATGAAATGGTATTATAGGATTGAAGATTAAGTCTTAATCTCAATTTTATAATCAAATTCATATCCAATTTTTTTACTATTTTTTAGTTTTTATTATTTTATAATCTATTAATTTATTTTTCAAGTGATAAAATGGCAAATGTAGTGGCTATCATACCTGCATACAATGAGGAAAAGGCTTTAGCTGATGTCATAGGCAAAACTTTAGAGCATGTTGATGAAGTTATCGTTGTAAATGATGGAAGCAGCGATAAGACTGCTGAAGTAGCTATTGAAGCTGGTGCTCGAGTTATTAGCCATAGCGTTAATTTAGGTAAGGGTGAAGCATTGAAATCAGGTTTTAAAGCTGTTGGTGATGATTCAATAATCATTACAATAGATGGTGATGGCCAGCATAATCCTTCAGAGATTCCAGATTTAATAAGGCCAATCATTGAGGATGGTGCAGATTTGGTGAATGGAAGCAGATATATGAATGGTCCTGAAGAAAACACTCCTGCTTATAGAAGAGTTGGACAGAAGGTTTTGGATATTGCTACTAATATCTCTGCAGGAATTAATGTAACAGACTCTCAAAGCGGGTTTAGAGCATTTTCCAGCAATTCCAGAAAAGTTTTCAGATTCAAGGATACTGGTTTTGGGATTGAAAGTGAAATGCTTGTAGATGCTGCTGAAGCAGGATTGAAAATAGTTGAAGTTCCAATTACAGTCCGTTATGACCTTGATGGTTCTACAAAGGATCCTATTACTCATGGTGTAGGCGTTTTATTTAACATTGCCAAGGATAAAGTTCTCAGAACTTTTAAAAAATAGCTTTTTTTAATTAGTTTTAATAAAAAATAGAAAAAATAGATAAAAAATAGCTATATTAATAGCTATTAAAAAATACTTTAAATAAAATTAGAACCTTTGTGGTTTTAGTTTTTTGGTTTTTTCTTTGCTTGCAGTCTTAGCTTCTTTTGTATATTTATCGCAAATGTAATTTACTTCTCCAATCTCACGGACTTTTCCTTTTTCAATCCAGATTGCCTTATCACAAATGGAACGGATTTCTGGGATGGAGTGAGATACAAGCAATACAGTAGTGTTGGATTCCATCAATGATTTGAGCTTTTCCTTACTTTTCTTTCTAAATGTGATGTCTCCTACACCTAATACCTCATCAAGAATTAGAATATCAGGATTCACTATTGTAGCAATTGAGAAACCAAGTTTTGAAAGCATACCAGAAGAGTAGTTCTTAACTGCAAGATTTATGAAATCTCCAAGTTCACTGAATTCCAAAATCTCCTCATACTTTTCTCTTAGGAACTTTTCATCGTAACCTAAAATAGCACCATTCAAGAATATGTTTTCTCTTCCAGAGTAGTTCTTATCAAATCCAGCACCTAAGGATAATAAAGGAGCAATATTACCGTTGATGATAACATCACCTTCATCAGGGGAGTAAACTCCAGAAATGATTTTTAAA